>DATGDQ010000173.1:0-2723 GCA_035310785.1 Gemmatimonadaceae bacterium
ACCTACGGCACGAACCCCGGCATGGGCATCGCAGTTGATGCGCCGGTGCCCACACCCTCGCATCTGAGCGATGCCTCGGAGCGACGTGCCCTCGAGAAGGCGCTGCAGTACATGGCGCTCACACCGGGAGAGTCACTGCTCGGCAAGTCGGTCGACGTCGTCTTCCTCGGCTCATGCACGAACTCGCGCATCTCCGATCTCCGCCTCGCGGCGGGGGTCATGCGCGGAAGGCGCGTGGCGTCGACGGTGCGCATGCTCGTGGTGCCCGGCTCGCAGGAGGTGAAACGACAGGCCGAGGCCGAGGGGCTCGATGAGATCTTTCGCGCGGCGGGCGCCGAGTGGCGGGAGGCGGGGTGCTCGATGTGCATCGCGATGAATGGGGATGAGCTCCGGCCCGGGCAGTACGCGGTGAGCACCAGCAACCGCAACTTCGAAGGCCGGCAAGGGAAGGGCGGCCGCACCTTCCTCGCGAGTCCGCTCACCGCCGCCGCAACGGCGATCGCCGGCTCGATCGCCGATGCGCGAAGCCTGATGGGAGGCCGCTGACCATGGAGCCGTTCGTGACGCTGCGCTCGACAGCGGTAGTTCTCCCGCTCGAGAATGTGGACACCGACCAGATCATCCCCGCGCGCTTTCTCAAGACCACCGATCGCGTCGGGCTCGGCAACAACCTCTTCGCCGACTGGCGCTACGACGCGAGCGGCGCGCCGCGTCCGGAGTTCGTGCTGAATCGCGCCGAGGCGAGGGCTGCGCAGGTGCTCGTGGCGGGAAAGAACTTCGGCTGCGGGTCGTCGCGCGAGCATGCGCCGTGGGCACTCCTCGGCTACGGCTTTCGCGCGGTGGTGAGCAGCGAGTTCGCGGATATCTTCCGCAATAATGCGCTCGGCAACGGGCTTCTGCCCGTCGCGCTCGACGAGCCGGTGGTCGAGCGCATCGGCGCACTGATCGCGGAGGATCCGGGGGCGATCTTCACCATCGATCTCGAGAGCAGGACGTTCGCGCTCCCCAGCGGCGAGCGATTCGAATTTCCGGTGGATCCGTTCGCGCGTCACTGCATGCTGCAGGGAGTCGATCAGCTCGGGTATCTGCTGGCCAAGGAGCTGGACATTTCCGCCTTCGAGCGCGCGCGCGCGGGAGCGCCCTGATGCGGGCACGCATCGCATTGCTCCCGGGCGATGGCATCGGGCCGGAGGTCGTGAGGGAGGGCGCCCGTGTCCTGAGCGCGATTGCGGGACGCTGGGGCCACACGTTCGAGACCGAGTCCGCGCTCATCGGCGGCGCGGCGATCGATGCGACTGGACATCCGCTGCCGGAGGCGACGGTCGCACTCTGTCGCGAGAGCGATGCGGTGCTTCTTGGCGCCGTTGGCGGCCCCGCGTGGGACAACCCGCGCGCCAAGGTCCGCCCGGAGCAGGGGCTGCTCGGCATCCGCAAGGCGCTCGGCCTTTTCGCGAATCTGCGGCCGGTGTCCGTGCACGAGCGGCTCGCATCGGCGTCTCCGATCAAGTCGAAGCGATTGGCGGGGGTCGATCTCGTTGTCGTACGCGAGCTGACGGGAGGGATCTACTTCGGCGAGAAATCACGAACGGTCGCCGGCGCCGATGGCGAGCGCGCGGTGGACATGTGCACGTACACGACAATGGAGATCGAGCGCGTGGTGCGCGTGGCGGGGAAGCTGGCGATGTCGCGCCGGGGACGCATCACATCGGTGGACAAGGCGAACGTGCTCGAGACCTCGCGGCTCTGGCGCGAGGTGACCACGCGCGTGCTCGCGGAGGAGTTCGCCTCGCTCGAGGTGGAGCACCTGCTGGTGGATGCCTGCGCGATGCATCTACTCCAGCGGCCGGCGTCGTTCGACGTGATCGTGACGGAGAACATGTTCGGCGACATTCTCACGGATGAGGCATCGGTTCTCGCGGGATCGATCGGGCTGCTTCCCTCCGCGTCGCTGGGTGCGAGCGTTCAGCGAGATGGGCGCGAGGAAACTCCGGGGATGTACGAGCCGATTCACGGGTCGGCGCCGGACATCGCCGGACGCGGCATCGCGAATCCGATCGGCACGATCGCGAGCGTCGCGATGATGTTGCGTCATTCGCTCGCGCTGCCGCAGGAGGCGCAGCTGGTCGAGACGGCGATTCGCGAGGCGATCGATGCCGGTGCGCTCACGGCGGATGTCGCACCGAAAGGAGAGCGGCCGCGGAGCACGAGCGAGGTGGGAGACGCGATCGTCGCGCGAATCGTGGGCACGCGGGTACCCGTCCCGGCATGAGCTCGTGGTGGATCAGATGTTGACAGCGCGGCACTTCGGCAGTATCTAGTTCGAACGGGCGCTTCGGGCCCGCGCTCGGTTCGTTCACGCAACCCTTTCGACCGCGTATCGTGAATCTGTCGCTCGTCCTCATTTCGCTCGTCCTTATTCCCCTCCTTATCGTGGGGCTTATTGACGTGGGATCGAGGCGACGAGCATGAAGCACTGAAATGCCGATCTGCCTCTCCCACCACCACCGGGAGAGGCGAAACACCAAAGCCTCTTCCGACTCGGAAGGGGCTTTCTTGTTTTTCCGCACACCGGGGACGTCATGAGATCTGGAATGCGATCGGACGTGATCAAGAAGGGGAACTCGCGCGCGCCGCACCGAAGCCTGCTTCGGGCGACGGGGCAGATTCGCGACGCGCGCGACTTCGACAAGCCGTTCATCGCCGTCTGCAACTCGTATTGCGAC
>DATGDQ010000174.1:0-4686 GCA_035310785.1 Gemmatimonadaceae bacterium
CAGTGGGTGATCTGCGAGACCGCGATCGCCGCGTGCGATCTCGCGGAGGTCATCGGCTCGGCGATCGCGCTCAATCTGCTCTTCCACATCCCGATCACCGTCGGCGTCGTGCTCACGGCGCTCGACGTGCTCGTGGTGCTGTTTCTGCAGACGAAGGGATTCCGGTGGCTGGAAGCGCTCGTGATCGTGCTCATTGCGACCATCGGCCTGTGCTTCCTGTTCGAGGTGGTGATCTCGAAGCCCTCGCTCGCCGGAGTGATCAGCGGGTTCGTTCCGTCTGTGGACATCATTCGCGATCCGAAAATGCTGTACATCGCGATGGGCATTCTCGGGGCGACGGTCATGCCGCACAATCTCTATCTGCATTCGTCCATCGTGCAGACGCGGCGGTATGCGGAAACGGCGGCGGGAAAGCGCGAGGCCGTGCGCTTCGCGTTTCTCGACTCGACCATCGCGCTCACGTTTGCGCTCTTCATCAATGCGGCGATCCTGATCGTCGCCGCCGCGAGCTTCCACAAGTCCGGGCATACAGAGGTCGCCGAGATTCAGCAGGCGTACACGCTGCTCACTCCGCTGCTCGGCGTGGGCGGCGCGAGCGCGGTGTTCGCCCTCGCGCTGCTCGCTTCGGGCCAGAACTCGACACTCACCGGCACCCTCGCGGGACAGATCGTCATGGAGGGGTTCCTCCAGCTTCGGCTGCGTCCCTGGATGCGCCGGCTGATCACGAGAGGGCTGGCCATTGTGCCGGCGGTGATAGTTGCCATTCTATATGGTGAGTCCGGAACGGCGAAGCTTCTGGTGATGAGTCAGGTCGTGCTGAGCGTACAGCTGTCGTTCGCCGTGTTTCCGTTGGTGCGCTTCACGTCGGACCGCGTGAAGATGGGCGAGTTCGTGAATCCGAGCTGGCTGCGTGCGCTGTCGTATGCCGTCGCGTTCTTCATTGCGGCGCTCAACGTCTGGCTGATCGTTCAGCTTCTCACCGGGGGACAGTGAGCGTGTACAAGCGGATTCTGGTCCCGCTCGAGCACTCTGCGTACGACGAGGCGATCCTGGAGCACGTGCGCACGCTCGCGAGCTTCTGTCACTCCGCGGTGATTCTCATCCACGTCGCGGATGGATGGGCGGCGCGCAACATTCACCATCTCGCGCTGCGCGAGAGCGAGGAGATTCAGGAGGACCGCGCGTATCTCGAGGGAGTCGCGGCGGCCCTCGAACGCGATGGATTCGAAACGGATGCGATTCTCGCGAGCGGGGATCCCGTGCGCGAGATCGCCGCGGCGGCGAAGCGCGAGCACTGCGACCTGATTGCGATGTCGACGCACGGACACCGCTTCTTCTCGGATCTGTTCTATGGAAGCGTGGCCGAGTCGCTGCGGCACCGGTGTACGGTGCCGATCCTGCTCGTTCGCGGGTCGAAGACGGGGAAGACGGGGGAGCAGGAAGCGGTGAGCTGAGGGCGTCCGGCTCACGCGTGGCCCGGATGAATTCTCCCGCTAATCGACGGTCTCGTGCATGCGTGAATCGAGCGCTGCGGCCATCGTTACGAGCGCGGCAAGAGAGTCGGCGCGCATTTTCCGCATCACTTTCCCCCGGTGCGCCTTCACCGTGATCTCGCTGATGCCGAGCTCGCGCCCCACATGTTTGTTGAGCATGCCCGAGACCACGAGCGCCATTACCTCTCGCTCGCGATGACTGAGCGAGCTGTAGCGTTCCCGCAAGCGTCGCCGCTCCTCGTCGTGGCCGAGCGCTCGACGGCTTCGCTCGATGGCGTGCTCGATGGCGCTCAGGAGCACGTCGTCGCTGAATGGCTTTGTCAGAAATTCCGCGGCGCCTGCCTTCATCGCGCGCACGGTGGTCGGCACATCGCCATGTCCCGTGATGAAGATGATGGGCATGTCGCCTCTATCGCTCGCAATGCGCTCCTGGAGATCGAGGCCATTGAGATCCGGAAGACCGACATCGAGTACGAGGCAGCTCGGTGAGCGCGCGTGCGGGTGATCGAGAAACTCCTGGGCCGAGGCGAACAGCTTGGGCTGCCAGCTCGCGCAGCGGATCAACAGCTCGAGCGACTCCCGCACCGAAATGTCGTCGTCGATGACGAAGACGGTCGGAACCACGCGGGAACCGGTCGCCGGGCTCGCATGATCCGTCAATGATTCGATCCTCATCCGTTCGCTCCGAAAGCGATTGCCTGGTTCGACACCAGCGCAGCATTCAACGCAGTGAGGAGCGCCTGCTCGCTGAAGGGCTTGAACAGACAGTCCACGGCACCCTGTGCGAGCATGCGCGGGCGCACCGTCGCATCTTCCTGCGCGGTGATAAACACCACGGGAATGTCATACCGGAGACGCACTAGCTCGCGTTGAAGCTCGGGACCGGTCATGTCGGGCATCGCAACGTCGAGAATCAGACATCGAGTCTGGCCGATCACCCCTGAGTCGAGAAATTCCCCAGGTGATGCAAACGCTCGAACCGCGAAGCCAAACTCTCTCAACAGGTCCGGCAACGATTCGCGAACGGATTCGTCGTCGTCGACGAGCGAAACCAGTGGATGGGCGAGCATCAGACGCTCCTCGCACCGGTTGCCGAAGCGGCCGAGGCGTGCGTGCCTCCGGAAATGGAAAAGCTCGCCGTTCCCACAGGTCTGCGTGGAATGGAAAAAGCAAACGTCGTTCCCGGGCCATCGTTCGGCGTGGCCCACAGACGGCCCCGATGGTTCTGGATGATCGAGCGACTCACGGACAGGCCCATTCCCATGCCGTCCGCCTTGGTCGTGAAGAACGCGTCGAACATTCTGTCCGCATCATCAGGGTTCATGCCGACTCCGACATCGCGCACGGAGACTCGAACACAATCGCCCTCTTCGCGCTCCGTCCGTATCGTGAGCAGCCTCGAGCGGTCTTCCACGCCGCTCATCGCGTCGGCAGCGTTTCGGATCAGATTCAGAATGACTTGCTGAAGTTGTACGCGATCCGCGACGACGACGGGCATGTCATCGGAAAGGTCCGCGTGCACGACGACTCGGCCGCGGTGTAGCTCACTCGAGGAAAGCGCAAGCACCTCTCGCGTTGCCTCGTTCAGGTCCATGGGCTCGGCCACAATGCTCTTCTTCTCGAAGAGTGCACGTAGCCTCGTGATCACGTCAGATGCGCGGTTGGCGTCGCGAATGGTGCGGCGTGCAGTCTCTCGTGCGCCTTCGACGTTCGGCGGATCGGAGGCGAGCATGCGCAGACACGTGCTCGCATTGGTGATGATGCCGGAGAGCGGCTGGTTCACCTCGTGAGCGACCGAGGCGGTGAGCGCTCCGAGACTCGCCACTCGCGCCACATGCGCGAGCTCCGATCGAAGCTTGCCGAGCGCCTCCTCGGAGAGGCGACGTTCGGTCACATCCTGGAGTGCGCCAATGTATTCTCGGTGACCTTCCGGGGCGCACGTCGCGTGGGCGACGACGTGTACGTACTTCGTCGAGCCATTGGGCATCGTGAGCCGGTACTCGAAATCGAAATCATTCCCGGAAAGGCGAGCCTCCTGAACCTGAGCCATGAAGAACGACGCGTCGTCCGGGTGCACTCGCGAGGCCAGCAGCTCGAACGTCAACGATGTCCCGCTATCGAATTCGTAAATGCGGAAGCTCTCGTCCGACCATTGGACGTCGTCCGTCGCGACTCGCCACCAGAACGTGCCGGTGGAGCTGAGACGTTGTCCCTCCGCGAGCAGAATCTCGTTGCGTTTGAGACGGGCTTCGGCCTGCGCCCGCTCGATCGCGATACTCGCGATGTGCGTGACCTGCGCGATGAGGTCCTGCAGTCGCCCCGACGGGAGTGCTGGATTGCGGTGATAGATCGCGAACGTGCCCAACACCTGTCCGGAGCGCGACGAAATCGGAGTGGACCACACCGATCGCAGACCATGCGCAACGACGTGCGCACAGTATGGAGTCGACTGCCACAGGGGATCCGATCGCAGGTCCGCCGAGATTACCTGCTTCTTCAGCAACGCGGCGACGGCGCAGGGCGCGATCTCGCAGCGTACAGGAAGCCCCTCGATCGGTTCGGTATAGCTGTCGGGCAGCGATGGGGCGGCGCCGAGCTGGAAGGTCGGTCCACTCCAGTCGATCAGGTACACGCCACAGCTGCATTCCGGGGACATCTTCTCGACGAAGTTGCACAGCGCATCGAGAACATCGCGAAGCGAATCGCCCGATGCGATCATTTCGAGAAGTCGATTCTCACCCGCGAGTTGGATCCTGGCCCACTCCCGATCCGCTACGACGAGTCGGTCGTGCGTCCCGACCTTTCGCAGAAGTCCATCCAAAGGAAGAGAGCTCGAATGCGGATCGATCGCATGGCTCAGGTCGTTGTCCATGGAGCGCCTCTCGTACAAGTGCCTGAAACACCAAACTGCCTGAAGTCCTTCGCGAACGACCATGATACCTTGGTATCGGTCCGCGCCGGGCGCAAACGATATTGTGTAACGAATGTCGTGTGTCCCGCCTGCTTCGCCGTCGCATCATCGGCGCCATCCGCTGCGCGCCGAATGCAGTTCCAACGATACCTTCGTCCAATTCACTCCAATCTGCGTCTCCGGGTAGGTTCGTGGGTGTCGGAAGGGCCTGGTGTTGGCGCCCGCTCGGCGAGCGCAGACTGAAGGATTCCGTATCGAAGCGGGAGCCGGGGAACACGATCA
>DATGDQ010000175.1:0-5222 GCA_035310785.1 Gemmatimonadaceae bacterium
GGATGGCTCGCCGGACTGCGCGATGATGTCGTGGGCCCGGCACTTTCCGCGCTGCACGGTCGACCTGCGCATCCGTGGACGCTGCCGGAGCTCGCGCGCACGATCTCGACCTCACGCACGGTGCTCGAAGAGCGCTTCTCGTAGCTCGTCGGAGTGCCGCCGATGCTCTATCTCGCGCGCTGGCGCCTGCAGCTCGCGGCGGAACAGCTCTCGCGCGGCTCCGCCAAGGTTGCAGCGATCGGCGTGCAGGTGGGCTACGAGTCCGAGGCGGCGTTCAGCCGCGCATTCAAGCGCGAGACCGGGATGTCGCCCGCCGCGTGGCGTCGCGCGCGCAGCGGCGATGGCGCGGCGCGCATCGGCCAACCGCTCCAGGGCAAGCGCAACTGACGGCTCGCCCGTTCGCACTCGATCCCGCGGGCGCTCGTTAGCCGAGCCGCTCCGCGAGTCGTTGGGCGTCGAAGGGCGCATGCACCTTCGCATCATTGTCGAAATACACGTATACGTCACGTGAGCCACCACGAAGGGAGCGCCATCTGCGAATCCGCGTAGCCCACGCATCGAGCTCCGCATCGGTGTAGCCGCTCACGTACAGCTCCTCGGAGCCATGGAGACGCACGTACACGAAATCCGTGGTGACCTCGAAGGCGATCGGAAATTTCCCGGCGCTGTCCGCGACGACGAAGGCGCAGCGATGCGCCCGCAGGATGCTGTAAAACTCCTCGTGGAAGTAGCTCGGATGCCGCACCTCGAATGCGTGACGATAGGGAACGTTTGTGGCGGCTCGTGTCAGTGCGCCGCGCCTCAGTCGCGCGTCGTGCTGCCTGGCTACCGACTCGCCCTCTCGAGCGTCGCGCGGCAATTGGCGGATGAAGGTGTCCAGCCGCTCGGGGTCGAATGAGTATGTGGCGGGGAGCTGCCACAGGAATGGGCCGGTACGAGCTCCGAGCGCGAGCACGCCGCTCGCGAAGAAATTTCCGAGCGCCACCTCCGCGCGTCGAAGCTTGAGATTGTGCGTGATGAATCGGCCACCCTTGATCGCGAATACGAACCCTCGCTCGGGAGTCTCATCCGCCCAGCGTTGGAACACAGACGGGGACTTCAGGCTGTAGAACGTGCCGTTGAGCTCGATACTGTTGAAGCATCGGCTCGCATACTCGAGCCACCGTCGTGCGGGGAGCTCGTCCGGATAGAAGCGACCGCGCCACGGCTTGTAGTCGTACCCGGAGATGCCGACGAATGTGCTGCCGTCCGCACCGGAGACCGCGCTTCTGCTCGCGCCACGCACCTGACGACGCCTTCCCCGAGAGGATGTGTCGCTGATCTCCATGGCCCTCGAAAGCGCAGATACGGTGCCAATGACGAATCCGAGCAGCCGCATTCCCCTGCGCGGGTGATTGCGTGGACCGTCGCGATTCCGTTACTTGCTTCGACTCCACGTACGACCTCGCGAGCTCGGAGACAATGACAGAAAGGCTGACGAAGCACGCACGAGCTCGAGCGATGATCGTCGTGCTCGTCCTTATCATTGGCGCCGCGGCGTGCAGCTCCCATGCGCCGGCGGTTGTCATGCGACCGGTCACGTCGAACCCCGATGCGCAAGCCGTCCGCATGGCGAGAGCGGCACAGAACAGGGCGATCGCGGCCGGCGAGATCGACAGTGTCGCTGACTTCTGGACAGACGACGTGGAGATACGACGAGGGCTGGGACAGCTGATTGTCGGACGCACCGCATACCGACAGCTCTTCGTGCCGAGCGGCAATGCGGATGCGACGCTCATCTACCAGCGCGAGCCAGCGACGGTGACCGTCAGCTCGAGATGGCCCCTCGCCTTCGAGAGCGGGACGTGGTCCGGGCACCTTGGCGCCGTCAACGGACCGGCGGTGGTCGGAGGGAGCTACGCCGCACAGTGGGTGAAACGGGACGGGCGCTGGCTCATTCGTGGCGAGGTATTCGTCGCACTCGAGTGTGCAGCGCAGGGATGCGCATTTTCCGCCGCGCCATAGCGTACGGAACACGAGAACGCACTCACGAATGGACACCTCCGAGAAAGAGCTCCGGCGAGTCATCGCCACCGCCACTCCCAGGCTCGAGGCCATCGCCGATGACCAAGCGGCGAGTCCGCGCGGCCCGGGCAAGTGGTCGCGAAAAGAGATCATCGGCCACCTCATCGACTCGGCAACGATCAACCACCAACGCTTCGTGCGTGCGCAATTCACGGATGAATTGATCGGTCCTACCTATGATCAGGATGCGTGGGTGCGCGTGCAGCGCTACCGTGAGGCGCCGTGGCGCGAGCTCGTGTCGCTGTGGACGTTCATGAACCTGCAGCTCGCGCGAGTGATGGAGGCAGTTCCGTCCCACGTGCGAACGATGCCCCGTGCTCGGCACAATCTCGAGCAGGTCGCCTTTCGAGCCATTCCGCCGAGCGAGCCGGCAACGCTCGAGTACTTCATGCAGGACTACGTGGTGCACCTCGAGCACCATCTGGGGCAGATATTCGAATCTCTCGAAGCCCCGTGAATGTGCGTCGCGGTGTGGTGGTGCTCTTGTGTGTCGCCTTCTCCGCACACGCATGCTCGCGCCACACTGCGGCACCTGGCCCTCGCGCGGCTGTGACGAGCACCGCGATGCCGGTGCCTGTCTGGCTCACGGGGCTGTGGACGCGCGAGTGGATCGAACGGGCCGGCAAGCGGACCAGCGCCTTCGACATTCACTATCTCCAGACTCCCACCGCGTTCGCAGACGTTCGCATTCCTCGGGAGAGGTCTGCGCTCTCGCGGCCAAGGTCGTTCGCGGATCTGACCGACATCGAGCTCCACGTGCTCGCTCGTCAGCAGGGCTTCACTGGCTTCACGACCATGCACGGCGCTCTCGCGACGTGGCACCACGAGATCGACTTCCAGCCACCCGCCACCGAAGCGGATGTCGGTCGCCTCGAGCGGATCGATGATGCGCACTTCCTGGAACACGCGCTGGACAGCTCGTACACGGAGGCGTGGCGCTCTGTCGACAAAGGCGGGGATCGGTTTCTCGCGCTGCGTGACGCGCGCGACGGGCGACTCGAACGTGTGCTGCTGGTCGCCGGCGACCGCTTCCTGTTCGTGCGCAATCGCGAGCACGACCTGCCCGCTGCGGAGTCGCTCGATTCGCTGATCTCATCCAGCACGGTCTCTCGCCCGCAGGTCGTCCAGTATCTGGATTGTGAATTTTCCTCGGGCCTCGTGCGCGGGGGCTCGGTGCCCTGGCAGATCCAGCACTCGACGCTCCCGTGGCGCGAAGGCGATCACCTCGAGGTCGCAGATAGTCTCGGATTCACGAACGGCGCATTACGAGCCATCGCCAAGGAACCGTCACGCGCGCGGTGGCTGACCCAGGTGAACACATTCACCAATGCGGATCTGGAGCGCATGTTCGCTGCGCGGCCATGATCGAGGCAGCTCAAAAGCGGTAACAGAGCGGCCGCGCTCGACTCGTCTCGAACGCGGCCGCTCTGCTCCTTCGCGGACTATCGCGCCTCAGGCCGCGACTTTCGCGGTCGCACCTGCCGTCGCCTTCGCCGTCAATGCCCCCGCGAGCTTCGCCGAAGCGAGTCCGAAGAGAGCGCCCACCACCAGCGAGATCACGACCACGAGAAAGCCATTCGCGAGGCTCACCGACATGAGCTTTTCCTTCGTCAGTGCCTCCGGCGTCTGCAGCAGATACGCGAACACCGCCGCATACCCGTACACGCTCGCCGGAATGGTCGAGAAGGCGGGGATCTGCGCCGCGAGAACCATGAGCAGCACAGTAATCCCGACCACGATTCCCGCCCACACGGGAAGCGTGAGCGAGTCGGCGAGCGGGAAAGAGAGTACGATGATCGCCGCCACCCACGCGCAGAACGCGCCGAACACGTTGCAGACAATCGTGTTCGTCAATGCGGTGGTGTTCCCGCCGGAGTGAAAGAAACACGCCCATGCAATAAAGCCTGCCCAAATGAGCAGGCCCACTTTCAGGTACAGAATCGTTGCAACCCCACCGAGGACCCCAATGCTCACCGCGAGTGCCACGAGTGACGACATTGTAAAGCTCCTTCATGTGAGAGCCGACTACGACGAGCGCCAACTCCGAGGCTCGTGAGAGGAGTGGCGGAGCAGCCTGGATCTGACTCCGAGCAAGGCAGATGTACTGAAAGCGGATCGGTGTGTCAACGTGAGAGCGCGCGCCGAAACGGCCACCCCTCCGTCGCAAGCGCAGCCGACCTCCAACTCGTGCTGCACGCGTCCGCCGAGGCACTTAGCGGGTGCTCGGTTCGGCACGCTCGCCAGAATGGTTCCGCCAAGTGTCTTCGCGGGTCGTGTCGATTCCGGCTCCCCCCGTTCGACGTATCTGTAGAGCCGCGATCCGAAAGGCCGATGCGCGGGCCGCCGCCACTTCACTCTCGAGAGCTCAGGAGAATCGACGATGCGATTCATGATGCTGCTGAAGGCAGACAAGAACACCGAAGCCGGCTTGATGCCTGACGAGGCAATCCTATTGGCGATGGGGAAGTACAACGAGCAACTCATCAAGGCAGGCGTGCTGCTCGCCGGAGAGGGACTCCAGCCCAGCTCCAAAGGTGCGCGGGTCCGATTTTCCGGAGGCAAGACGACGGTCATCGACGGTCCGTTCTCCGAAACCAAGGAGCTGATCGCGGGCTTCTGGATGATTCAGGTCAAGTCGAAGGAGGAAGCCATCGAGTGGGCGAAGCGCGTTCCTTTCGACCCACACGGCCCATCGGCGACGACGGGTGGTGTCGGCGAGATCGAGATCCGCCAGCTATTCGACGTGGAGGACTTCTCGCCAGAGCTCTATCCCTCGGATGCCGCGCGAGAGGTGCTCGAGAGCGAAGCCAGGTTCCGCAAGCGCACGAACACGTGAACCGACCCCGACACTTCCATTCACACACAGCTCACCATTAGTGGAGTAGCCATGATCTCGCACATTCATGCCGTATCGATCGTCGTCTCCGATCAGGACAAAGCCATCCGCTACTATTGCGACGTGCTCGGATGGAAGAAGACCGACGATGCACCGATGGGCCCGAACATGCGGTGGGTGACCGTCGCGCCTGCCGGCGCCGTCACGAACTTTGCCCTCACGCTGCCGAGCTGGTACACCAAGAAGCCGTCACTCGAGATGGGCATCAACACCGGAATCGCCTTCGCCACCTCGGACATGAAGAGCACGTTCGCCGAATTCA
>DATGDQ010000176.1:0-7222 GCA_035310785.1 Gemmatimonadaceae bacterium
GGATGGCTCGAGCGACGAGACGTCCATTGTAATATCCAAGGAATAGCCAACAGTTCGCGATATTTGTCGCTGAATAGGCTCGTTACTGTCGCTTTAGTGTTCTCCAAATTGCCCTGAGACTGCTGACTGGCGGCCCCTACCGATCGCCGTAATCCCCCACGCTGCATCACCGAACTCCACGCACGCCCAGTACCTTGCCCACCATGACTACTCGCGCTCTCCTCGCCGACGCGGCCGATCGCGCCGCCACCTACCTCGAGGGGCTCCCCTCGCGCACCGTCGCACCCTCCCCCGAGGCCGTTGCGGCACTCTCGCACTTCGATCGGCAGCTTCCCGAACATCCCGTGGATCCGAGCCGCGTGCTCCAGGACCTCGACGAGTTCGGGTCCCCGGGGACCGGCGCCTCCGCGGGAGGCCGCTATTTCGGGTTCGTCATCGGCGCAACGCTGCCCGCCGCGCTCGCGGCAAACATGCTTGCGACGTCGTGGGATCAGAACGCTGCGCTCACGATCATCTCCCCGACGACCGCGAGGCTCGAGCTCGTCGCGCTCCGCTGGCTGCTCGACGCGCTGCACCTCCCGCCCACGTGCGCCGCAGGATTCGTCACCGGCGCAACCATCGCGAACTTCACCGGACTCGCCGCCGCGCGGCACTCGCTTCTTCGGCGCGCCGGATGGGACGTCGAGGAGCAGGGGTTGTTCGACGCACCGCAGCTCAACGTGATCGTCGGCGACGAAGTGCACGTCACCGTTCTCAAGGCGCTCGCCATGCTCGGACTCGGCCGCGCCCGGGTCACGCGCGTGCCGGCAGACGATCAGGGACGCATGCGCGCGGACAAGCTCCCGCAGCTCGATGATCGCACGATCATCTGTCTGCAGGCGGGCAATGTGAACACGGGCTCCGTCGATCCGCTCGCAAAGATCATCCCGCGTGCCCGCGATGCAGGTGCGTGGGTACACGTGGATGGCGCGTTCGGCCTGTGGGCAGCCGCCGTTCCGGCGCGCGCTGCACTCGTCACGGGTGTCGAGAACGCGGATTCATGGGCGCTCGATGCGCACAAGTGGCTCAACGTTCCCTATGATTGCGGCGTCGCGATCGTCCGCGACAAGGATGCGCTGCGCGGGGCTACGGCCGTCTCCGCCGCCTATCTGGTGCAGGGCGCGGAGCGCGAGCCATCCGAGTACGTGCCCGAGCTCTCACGCCGCGCGCGCGGCGTCGATGTGTGGGCCGCGATGGCGTCGCTCGGACGGTCGGGAATCGCAGAGATGATCGAGCGCAATTGCCGCCAGGCCACGCGCTTTGCCACGGGACTGCGCGACGCGGGCTACGAAATTCTCGCCGACGTCGTGCTCAATCAAGTGCTCGTGAGCTTCGGCGACGACGAGACGACGCGCCGAGTCATCGCGGGAATCCAGAGTGATGGCACGTGCTGGTGCGGTGGAACGGTCTGGCAGGGTCGCGCCGCGATGCGCATCAGCGTGTGCTCGTGGGCGACGACGGATGAAGATGTCGAGCTCAGTCTCGCGGCGATGATTCGCGTCGCGAGCGAGGTGCACGCGGTGCACTGACGGCGTGCCGGCTCACATGCCGGTCGGGTACGTCTCCGGCTCGTCGCCGGTCACGACGACCGGCATGTGCAGCGGATCGACCGCGTTTGTCTCATCGACGTGGATCATCACGTCATAGCGATAGGGCACGATCGTCGGCACGTAGTTACCCCAGCTCTCGCTCCGCGCCCGGTATACCACGCCGATGGCGCGATGGCCGAGTGGCTCGAGGAAGATGGGATTCTTCTCGAGGTCGTCGCCGAAGATCATGAAGGCACGGCCCGCATTGCTTCGGTGCGCGAGATCCTCGAAGCTGCCGTCGCGCGCCGGCGGTACTGCCATCCGCTCCATTGGTGCGCCCCACTCGCGGGACGCGATCACCCATCCGTGATGGGTCGAGAATCCGACGATCACGACGCCTTCGTCGCCGTGCGCGTCGCGCACGAGCTGCCCCACGTTCACCATCCCGTCTCGCGCCATGTCCGTGAATCGCGCATCGCCTACGTGCGTGTTGTGCTCCCAAACGATCGCCTTCGCGGTGGGTCCGTGATGCTTCATCAGACGGTCGAGTGTGTCCGCCATGTGATGATCGCGCACGTTCCACGATGACGGGCCACCGCGAATCATCGCTCGATAGTAGCGCTCGGCGTCGATCGCGATCAGCGCATTCTGCTCGGCCGAGAAGTATGCGTCGCGTCCGTCCTCCAGATACTGGGGCGCGTTGGAGCGGAGGGTCGTCAACATCCTGACGACGTCGGGCTCGCACGAGCTGGGCGTGAGCGCCGTCGAGCGTGCATACTCCTCGGCATCTCCGTGGAAGCGGTCGAAGCACCCGTAGGCACGGCGCGCCTTGCGCGCGGCCTCTGGATCGATTCGATCGAGATACTCGATCACCGCCGCCATCGACTCCCACAGCGAATAGACATCGAGACCGTAGAATCCCACCTGCCGGTCCCACGAATGTCGTGCGTTGTGTGCACGAAGGAGCTCCGCGAGCTCGATGATCTCACGATTCGCCCACATCCAGGTGGGCCAGCGTGCGAAGGCGTGCAGCACCTGCTCCGCGCTCTCGGAGGAATCATGGAGCTGCTTGACGAACCTGTTCACACGGTAGCAGTCGGGCCAATCGCCCTCGACGGCGACGAAGGAGAATCCTCGTTCCTCCACGAGCCGTCGTGTGATTGCCGTGCGCCAACGATAGAACTCGGAGGTTCCGTGCGAGGCCTCGCCGAGCAAGACGTAGCGCGAGTTGCCGATCCGATCGAGCAGCGGGTCGAGATCCGCCGGCGAGCGAAGAGATTTCGCCGCGGCGCGGATGGTGGTGGTGGGCTCTAGCTCCTGACCATTTGAATGCATGCGACGATTCGCATCACGCGATTCAGATGCCGAGGCAGGAAGGCCGGCAGCGCTTCGGCCTTCATCGCCGGAAGGCGTGCGAGATCGGTGCGAACGGAATCGATCACCGAAGACCACGCGGGATCTGCCGCAACGTGCATCGCTCGAATGCGGGATTCGAAATCGGTGAGCATTCCCTTCACCAGCTTCTCGTGCGCAGGAAGCTTGCCCATCGCAACGTCGGGCGGCGCTTTTTGCAGCGCACGGACGTCGTTCGTCACGGCGGCGACGGTCGCTTCGGTAGCGCTGTCGGGCTTGCCCTCCGGAACCGCCATGGTCACCGGGGTGCCGGGAGCCACGGTGGCCGTCGCCGCCGAGGCGCTGGAGCTCTGGCTGGAGCCTGCCTGACAGGCGGCCGCGAGTGGGAGCAGGGCAAGAATGAGGAGTCGCGTATCCGGACGCGGCATAGGGTGCTCGGCTGAAATTGACGGCAATGTCCCACGAAATACGTGCAAGCTCAACATTTTCAACGCATTCTTCACGCCGGGCAAGCTCATGCTTGGACACGCAAATACAGCTGAGTCTGGCTAGGCAGATGCTTCGTCCAGATGCCCATTTTTCAGACGATTCACCCTACGATCGCGTCGCTTCGCACGCCCGGAACAGCTAGGAAGGGTGGAAGGCGCCGAGCACTGTCTCATTTCGGTGCCGGCCGACGTCTAATCATGTAGCGCGGACACATCGTTCCTTGTTGCTTCACGCAAACGAGACCGCTTGAACATTCGCCGGCTGTTCGAACGCCATTACCCGAGCCTCGTCTGGTACCTCCACGGACGACTGGGCGATCGCGACCTCGCCGAGGATCTGGCGCAGGAGGCGTTCGTGCGCTTGATGGACAAGCCGCCTCGAGCGCCGGACGCCTGGCTGTACGTGGTGGCCGGCAATCTCGCCCGCGATGCGCAGCGCAGTGAGCGGCGCAGCTCGCGCCATCTCTCGATCGTCGACGCAAGCCGGCCGGCCGGCGAGTCCGCCGATCCCGCACCCGGCGCGGACGCGGCGCTCTGCAGGGCAGAGGAGTCGGCGCTGGTGCGGGACACGCTGGCGATGCTGCCGGAGCGCGATGCAGCGCTGCTCCTGATGCGAGCGGACGACGTGTCGTACCGCGAGATCGCCGCGGCGATCGGCGTTGCGCCGACATCCGTGGGCCCATTGCTGGCGCGTGCGCAGCAGCGCTTCATCCGCGCACTCGGAAGCCGCGCCGACGAACGGAGGACCGATGCGCGCGCATCTGGCTGAAGGCGAGCTGCAGGCGCTGCTCGATGGCGAGCTGCCCGGCGCGCGAAAGCTCGCCGTGCGCGCGCATCTGCTGGGTTGCGCGGCGTGCCGCGCGCGCACGGATGCCGCGCGCGAAACGTCGGCGCTGGTCGACGCGCTGCTGCGCCGCACCATACCCAAGGTCGACAGCGTGTCCGCGTGGGAGCGGCTCGTGGTGCGAAGTGGCGGTCGCGCGGCGAGAGCTCATCGCGGACTCGCGCATTGGGCGTCGGTTGCGGTGGTCGTGCTCGCGACGACGGCGCTCGTCGCGACGATGATTCGTGGTGTGTCGCGAACGGGCGCGGTGGCGGATGCCTTCGCGCTCGTGCGCGAGGCGCAGGCGCACCCCGCGAAGGCGCTGCTGCGCGATGCCTGTTGCAGCGATCACGACGGTGGGGACCGTCCCGACGATGGCCTGCTCACGTTGAGCAGCGTGGGAGAGAAAGTCACCGTGGTCATCGTGTACGAGGATGTGGACAGGAGCGGCACCTTCACGCACGGCGACATCGTTCGCTACGTCTCGACCATCCCGAACGCCACGCCCGTCGCACACACCGCCCGCTAGTCTCCCACTCGCAACCGATCTTCACACTCGTGCATCTCCAGGGTTCACATCGGATCGGCAGCGCCCTGCTGACGATCGTCATCGTCGCGCTCACGCCGCGCGGCGTGCGTGCACAGCAGACGGACAGCGCTGCGCGCGATTCGCTGGCCCGGCGCGACAGCGTGTTGCGCGCGGCAGCCTCGCGGCGCGACAGCGTGCACGTGCTCGCGCCAGTGGAGGTTCAGGCGTCCATCGCACCCGTCGCCGGTCCGACGATCGGCTCCGGGATTCCCGCGCGGATCACCACACTGACGGGTCACGACATCGATGAGTGGGAGCCGCGCATCTTGCCGGACGTGCTCGGATCCGCTGCCGGCGTTTCCGTCTACGACGACCTCGGATCGCAGTACAAGCTCAATCTCAGCTACCGCGGATTCAACTCGGGGCCCACGGTGGGCCTGCCGCCGGGGATTACCGTCTTTCTCGACGGCGTGCGGCAGAACGAGGCGGATGCGCAGGAAGTGAACTTCGATCTGCTTCCGATGGAGCACGTCAAACGCGTGGAGCTGTTGAGCGGGACGGCATCGCTGCTCGGGCCGAACTCACTCGGCGGCGCGATCAACCTCGTCACCGATCGCGGCGAGGGCCCTGCGCACGGAGACATTGGAGTGAGCGCAGGCGCGTTCGGACAAGCGGAGGTGGAGGGAACGGTCGAGGGGAAATCGCCGAGCGGCTGGGACTATTATCTCGGCGCGGGCTACGAGCGCGAGGACGGTTGGCGTGCCGGAACATCGGGGCGGAACTTCAACGGATTCTTCAACGTCGGGCATTTCGGCGCGGAACGTGGACTCGGAGTGCAGATCGCAGCGGCAAAATCAACCGTGCACTCCGCAGGCTCGCTGCCCGAGAGCTTGTACGGCGATCCGCAGATCAACTTCACGCCCGGCGACATCGACGCGCTCAACAGCGAGCAGGTGAATCTCACCGGCTACCTGCCGATGGGCGGTGGGCGCGGCACGCTCACGCTCTTCGGCAGGCGATACGATGCGAATCGCTTCAACGTGAATCAGCCGCCCGATCCGAGCATCACTGCGCTCACCCGCACATACACGCTCGGCGGCACCGCGGACTGGCGCCGGCGGATTTCACTCGGAGCCAACTCGCTCGCTCTGCGCGTTGGCGTGGATGGATCGGCGAACCGGGTGCACGAGCAGATCATCAACACGCCGAGCGACGTCTCGGGTGATCTCGCAGGCGGACTGGAAGCTGGTGGAGGCGGTGCTCCGCCGCTCGGGCTCACGACCGATGTGAAGAGTCCGAGCTGGGATCTCGCAGGCTACGGCATCGCTGACTACACCGTCAAGCGAGTGACGCTGTCCGCAGGCGTGCGGTACGACTACATCCGCGTGCCATTCCAGAATCAGCTCGATGCTTCCGACAACACGACGAACAACTTCCACCACTTCAGTCCGCGTGGTGGAATCAACGTGGATCTCGGGAACGGCAAGTCGCTGTATGGGTCTGCGGGCGGGAGCTTCCGAGCTCCGGCAATCGTGGAGCTCGCGTGCGCCGATCCAACGGCGTCGTGTCCGCTGCCGTTCGCCCTCGGCGACGATCCGCCGCTCTCGCCCGTGCGTGCGACGACGTACGAGGTCGGCGGCAAGCTGCTGCGCGGCAACGTACTGCTCGATGCATCGGTGTTCCGCACCGATGTTCGAGACGAGATCTTCTTCATCGAGTCTCCGGGCTCGCTCGTGTCGGGCTTCTTCACGAACCTCGACAAGACGCGACGTGAAGGGCTCGAGCTCTCGGTGACGAGCTCGGTGCTGGATGATCGAGTGTCGTTGTACGCGAACTACGCCTACACGCGAGCGACATTTCAGAGCAACGCGCAAATCTTCAGCACGAGATCGGGCGCCGAATTCGCGGACAGTCCGCTGTTCGGGCCGAACAAGGTGACGCCGGGTGATCGCATGCCGCTCGTGCCGTCGAATCAGGTGAAGGGGGGATTGTCCGCGCGCCTGCCGCGTGGATTTCGCGTGGGCCTGGATGCCCGCTGGATCGGATCACAGTACCTGCGCGGCGACGAGGGGAACGAGGAGAAGCAGCTGGACCCATACTTCGTGCTGGGAGCGCGTGCCGGCTTCTCGTACGGTGCCTGGGACTTCTCGACGGTCGTCACGAACCTGCTGAACAATCACGATCCGATCTTCGGCACGTTCAACGCGAATGCACGAACGGGTGAGCTGGAACGGTTTCTCACCCCCCTCAATGCGCGCACCTTCAGCGTGATCGTGCGGCGCTCGTTCGGCTCGCGCGGATCTGACAACGACAACTAGTCCGCGTACTCGAGCGCGCCCTTCGCATTCCGGAGTATCACACACGAGGTCGACTCCGCCAGGGGGATCTCGATGAGGGAACCGTCTTCCAGATC
Organism: Gemmatimonadaceae bacterium; assembly: GCA_035310785.1. GTDB lineage: Bacteria > Gemmatimonadota > Gemmatimonadetes > Gemmatimonadales > Gemmatimonadaceae > FEN-1250. Next base: position 7,175 of record DATGDQ010000176.1, read on the forward strand.
GAAGGAGATCACCTCGGTCGACTGGCGCACCGCGCGCACTTTTCCGAG
>DATGDQ010000177.1:0-1798 GCA_035310785.1 Gemmatimonadaceae bacterium
GTGCAGTTCGACTTCGCGAGCATGCCGCAACTGCTGGAGCGCCACGGTCTGCGCGCTGGGTGATATCATTCGAGTCCCGGTCGGCACTTGCATGACCATCACTCACTCACTCACTCACTGGAACGGGAGCGCGATGACGAAGAGCGCCAGCGGTACGGCTCGAACCGCGTGGTAACGATGGATTGGCGCCCGCTTGGGCGTGCGGGCGCCGCGCTGCTGCTCACGATCGTCATGGCTTCACCGCTGCTCGGCCGGCTCTCTGCGCAGGAAGCGCCGCCCGATCCCGTGCCGACGCACGACACGCTCATGCTCGCATCGCGAGCGCTCGGCGAGACCCGCCGCATCAACGTGCACACGCCGCGGGCGTACGAGTCCTCCGACACGCTCCGCCTTCCCGTGCTCTACATGCCGGACGGAGGGCTCGACGAAGACTTCCCACATGTCGTCAATACGGTCGACTCACTCATCGGCCTCGGCGCAATTCGGCCGGTCATCGTGGTGGGAGTTCCGAATACGCAGCGCCGGCGTGATCTGACGGGACCTACACGGATCGCGACGGACAGCGCCATCGCACCGCGCGTGGGTGGCTCGGCCGCATTTCGCGATTTCTGGCGAGACGAGCTCGTGCCCGCGATCGATGCTCGTTATCGCACGACGTCGGAGCGAGCGATCGTTGGCGAATCGCTCGCCGGACTGTTCATCGTCGAGACGTCTCTCCGTGAACCCTCGCTGTTCGATCACTACGTCGCCTTCGATCCGAGCCTGTGGTGGAATCACGGTGGACTCGTGGATTCGGCGACCGCGCTGCTCGCAGACGCGAAGCCGCCGGGGAGACGGCATCGCACCATGTACATCGCGGCATCGCGAGACGACATTGGAAATCAGACGACGCGATTCGCAACGGCGCTTCGCAAGGCACCTCCGCGCTGGCTCGAGTGGAAACTCGACACGCGTCCCGACCTCACGCACGGTACGATCTTTCGCGCGCTAGCACCGACCGCTCTAGCCAACGCGCTGCGATAGGAATGCACCTGCATCCGCTGCCGGTGAACGACAACATTCTCTCGACACGAGCAGACAGCGATGATGTGGCAAACCGCAGGCCGAGCATCAATCGTGATCGCTCTCGTCGTGTGCCGCATCCCGGCCCAGACGACCGGCGCTAACGTGGGCAAGTGCCAGGTGGTCCACGGGTGGCCGATTCTTCCCGAGGGGCACATCCTCGGTCAGACCACGGGTGTCGGCGTCGACAGCAAGGGAACGGTGCTCGTCTTTCACCGAGGCGATCGCACGTGGGTCGAGCCATTCCCCACCGAGCCGATCCCCGTCGAGACGATCTGGGCGTTCGACGGAAAGTCGGGTCGGCTCCTGAGGCGCTGGGGCGCCGGATTGTTCATCATGCCGCACGGCTTGACGGTCGATCACCAAGACAATGTCTGGCTGACGGATGTCGCTTTGCAGCAGGTCTTCAAGTTCTCGGCCGACGGAAAGCTGCTGCTCACGCTGGGCGAGCGGGGGGTGACAGGCGCGGACAGCGCACACTTCAACTATCCGACGAAGGTTGCCGTGAGGCCGGATGGTGGGTTCTATGTGAGCGATGGATATCACAACACGCGCGTCATTCGGTTCGATGCGAACGGCAGGTTCGTGGGTCAATGGGGCAAGCCCGGTAACGGGCCCGGCGAATTCGATCTGCCGCACGGCATCGCGCTCGACCGCGCGGGTCGCGTGTACGTTGCGGATCGCGGCAACGCGCGAGTGCAGCTGTTCGACAGCACCGGCCACTTCGTGGCGGAGT
>DATGDQ010000178.1:0-5711 GCA_035310785.1 Gemmatimonadaceae bacterium
CCGGAACGCCCGTCTCGCTCAACGGCCAGACGCTCGCCCCCGTCGCCCTTATCGAGAAGCTCAACATGCTCGGCGGCAGGCACGGTGTCGGCCGGATCGATCTCGTCGAAGATCGTCTCGTCGGAATGAAGTCGCGCGGCATCTATGAGACTCCGGGCGGCACGCTACTGCAGCTGGCGCATTCCGAGCTCGAGCAGCTCGTGCTCGACCGCCGCACGCTCTCGGCGAAGGATCTCATCGCGCCACGCTACGCCGACCTCGTGTACGAGGGCCGCTGGTGGACTACCGAACGCGAGGCGTACGACGCCTTCGTCAATGCAACGCAGCAGCGCGTCACCGGCACCATCACGCTGCGGCTCTTCAAGGGATCCGTCACCATCGCAGGCCGCCAGAGCGACGAGGCATTGTACGACGAGCGCTTCGTCACCTTCGGCGAAGACGACGTGTACGAGCAGAGCGACGCATCCGGATTCATTCGCCTGTACGGACTCTCGCAGCGCGTGCGGGCACTGAAGGATCTCGAGCGCCACGCCGCGCGACCGGATGACGAGAACGTTGTCGCAGGTGAGACGGCGGCTGCGCGCGAAATGGCCGTCGCATGACCGCGCTCAAGCTCGTCGGCGCATCCGCGCACAGGCTCTGGGGTGGCCGCTTCGCCGGTGAGAGCGCGCCGGCTCTCGACGCTCTCAATCGCTCCATCGACACTGATTTTCGGCTGTGGCCCTTCGACATTCGACTCTCGAAGGCATGGGCGATTGCGCTCTGGAGCGCCGGCGTCGTGACCGTCCAGGAGAGCCTCGCGCTGGAGCACGGGCTCGACGCCGTTGCGGCGCGCCTGCGCGCTGGCGCACAGCCGATTGCGTCGGACGAGGATGTGCACACGCTGATCGACCGCCTGCTCCACGAGGAAGTGGGCGACGTCGCCTCGAAGCTGCACACCGGTCGGAGCCGCAATGACCAGGTCGCGACGGCGACTCGTCTCTGGGCCATGGACGCCTGTGAGATCGTCGACGGTGCCGTTCGCGATCTACAGCGCGTGATGCTTGCGCACGCGGAATCGCTCGCAGACGCGAATGTGCTCATGCCCGCGTACACGCACATGCAACGCGCGCAACCCGTTTCGGCCGCGCATTGGATGCTCTCGCACTTCTGGCCGCTCGATCGCGACCGCGCGCGGCTCGCAGCGGCGGGTCGCGCAGCAGCCGTGCTCCCGCTCGGCTCAGGGGCGATCGCCGGATGCGCCTTCCCCATTTCGCGCGTGCTCCTGCAGGGCAGCCTCGGCTTCTCCCAACTCTCGCCCAACAGCATCGATGCGGTGAGCGACCGCGACTTCGTCGCCGAAACGCTGTTCACGCTGTCCATGATCGCGATCCATCTGTCGCGTCTCGCCGAGGATCTCATTGTGTATGGGACGAGCGAGTTCGGCTTCGTGCAGTTCGGCGACTCGTTCACCACCGGCTCGAGCATGATGCCACAGAAGCGGAACCCCGACGCGCTCGAGCTCGCGCGCGGCTCTGGCGGAAGATTGCTCGGCGATCTCACATCGCTCCTCGCCGTGCTCAAGGGTCTTCCTAGCGGCTACAACAAGGATCTCCAGGATGACAAGCGGTCTCTGTTCGATGCGGTAGACACAGTGCTACTCGTCCTGCCCGCTGTGGCAGGCGCGCTCGGCGAGAGCACCTTTCGGGCAGATCGGATGAAGGCCGCGCTCGCCAGCAGCATGATGGCCACCGATTTGGCGGACTACCTGGTGAGAAAGGGAGCGAGTTTTCGAGAGGCGCACCGCGCCGTCGGTGCGCTCATTCGGCAAGCCGAGGAGTCCGGTAACGAGTTGCACGAGCTGCCGCTGAAGACGTTCAAGGCTGCGCACTCGAGCTTCGGCGCCGACGTGTTCGAGGCACTCTCAGCCGTGACCAGCGTCGAGCGGCGCGAGGCGGAAGGTGGTACGGGACCGGGAGCGGTGCGCACTCAAATCGAGAGCGCACGAAAGACGCTGCTTTGGAATAGGTGAAGCTGCGAGCACGAATGCAACGATTCTGGTTCTCACATCCTCTGAACCAATCCCCAACGAAAACGGGGCGCCACTCTTTCGAGTGACGCCCCGTTCGTGGTAGTGAAGCGAAGAATTTAGCGCTTCGTCACGTTCTCGGCGGCGGGGCCTTTCTGACCCTCGACGATCTCGAACTCCACGGCATCGCCCTCAGCCAACGTCTTGAACCCGTTGCCCTGAATGGCGCTGTAGTGCACGAAGCAATCCTTCTGCCCGTTGTCCGGGGTAATGAAGCCAAAACCCTTGGCATCATTGAACCACTTCACTTTGCCAGTGACACGCATTTCCAACTCCTGATATGATTTTGTCCAGGGCGGAAGGCGCTGACCCTGACAAATGTTACGTGACGCGCGCCTGTGTGCGACCGCGTCAGCCTCATCCACTTACGACCACAAAAAAAGACCCGAGGCAAGTATTCCGCCCGGGTCTGCATGGTCGCGAACGGGTGGTGCCGAGAAGAAGATATGCGGAGCTGATGCGTGCCGCAATAGCTACTTGCATCGTAGCAGTTGAGGTCGGTTTGAGGGGCTTAACTCCTCCAAATTGCGGCCGACGCCCAGATCTCGATCATTGCGACGCCGTCCGAACTCCTGTAACGAAATACTGGGTGTCACCAAAACAATGCGTCGGCACGCCGCGATGCTGCTCGTACGTGATATCCACGCGCTGCCCCATGGATTTCGTGATCAGCGCGGCAATCGAGTCGTTGCGCACGGAGAAGTCGAAAATCTCTGGTTGGGTTCCTGGGAGATTGGCCATCGCGATCTCGCCTTCCCAGGTTTTGCACAACCATCCCTTCTTCGAGAACTTCTGAATGAATCCCGCGCGATCGCCGGACGAATAGACGTAATGCAGGGAGGTCCAGACGTACGAGGCGAATCCGAGCACGGCAACGAGAAGCACGGAGCCGATCAGGAGCATCGCCTTCCCCCTCCATCCCATCCGCTTCCTGGTCGGCTCCGGCAGTGACGCGACATCGGCCGTCGTGTAAGCGCGGGGCGGTTGATCGAGATCGTCCGACATGTGCACTCCAGAAACAAGGATCGCGGCGCGTGAGCTGAGACAAAGATAGTCTACGCCGTTCCGAGCGGATTGCCAGCGCTCGTGTGTACGATCGGCCCGTCCTCCTTATCTTTGGTCATGCCCTTTGCACCCCGGCGTCGCACCGTAACCACGACCATAGGCGAGGTCGCTGTCGGCAGCGCGCATCCGATCGTCGTGCAATCGATGACGAACACGGATACCGCCGACGTCGCGCTCACCGTTGCGCAAACGGCAGCGCTCGCCGCAGCCGGCTCCCAGCTCGTTCGTGTCACGGTGAACAACGAGCTGGCCGCCGCCGCCGTCCCCGAAATCGTTCGCCGGCTTTCCGACCTCGGCGTCGACGTTCCGATCATCGGCGACTTCCACTACAACGGCCATCTGCTGCTCGCGAAGTATCCCGAGTGTGCCCGTGCTCTCGCGAAATACCGCATCAATCCCGGAAACGTTGGCGGCAAGCGACGCGACGACAACTTTCGCACGATCGTCTCGATCGCGGTCGCGAATGGAAAGCCGGTTCGCATCGGCGTGAACTGGGGATCGCTCGATCAGGATCTGCTCACCACGATGATGGATGAGAACGCGTTGCGCGCCGAGCCGCTCGAGGCGCACGACGTTTACATAGAGGCGATGCTCGAGAGCGCGCTGCGATCAGCGCTCGTGGCCGAGGAGGTCGGGCTGGAGCACGATCGCATCATCATCTCCGCCAAGGTTTCGCTGGTGCAGGACCTGGTGGAGGTCTATCGGCGTCTCGCCGCTCGCTGCGACTATCCATTGCACCTCGGTCTCACCGAGGCCGGGCTCGGCACGAAGGGAGTGGTCGCCAGCACGGCGGGGCTCTCGATCCTTCTCGCCGAAGGAATCGGCGACACGATTCGGGTGTCGCTTACGCCGAAGCCGGATGGTGATCGCACGGAGGAAGTGCAGGTGGCGCAGCAGATCCTGCAGTCACTCGGGCTTCGCTCCTTTTCGCCGCAGGTGACGGCGTGTCCCGGCTGTGGTCGCACCACGTCCACCTTCTTTCAGCACATGGCCGAGGATATTCAGGCGTATCTGCGGGAGCAGATGCCAGTGTGGCGGGCGCGGCATCCGGGCGTGGAGGAAATGCGCGTGGCGGTGATGGGATGCGTCGTGAACGGTCCCGGTGAGTCGAAGCACGCCAACATAGGGATTTCGCTTCCCGGGACGTTCGAGGAGCCGAAAGCGCCCGTGTACGTGGACGGCAAGCTCAAAGTCACGCTCAGGGGTGACAAGATCGTTCCCGAGTTTCTCGCCATTCTCGAGGACTATGTCGTGCGGACCTATCCCGAGCGAGCTGCGGCTCCGGCGTAGTGCTCGAGTGAGCGCACGACTTCGTGCAGCTCCTCCATGATGGGATAGTCGAAGCCGACGTCTGCGAGTCGGTCGTGCAAGCGCCGATACCAGTTGATCGTCGCTTCTCGCCCGGACGTAAAGCGAGACCACACCGCCTCGGGAAAATCCGTGCGCCGGAGGTCGGCGAGCAGAGTGCCCCCAGACTGCAAGTGATCGGCTGCGGTGATCCAGCGCGCGCGATCGCCGGCACTGGCCAATCGGTCGAGCAGGTCTTCTTTCCGCTCCAGATGCGAGAGCTCGATGCCCTCGTCGTCGTAGCGCCGCTCGATCACGGCGAGCACCGTCGAGAGTACTTGCTCTCCGAACTTGTCGCCGATTCGGCGGTGCAGCATCTCCATCGTGTAGCCGTCGCGAACGCAGTCTTCCACGACATCGTGCAGAATTCCGGCGACGAGCGTGAAGTCATCCTGATCATACCGGGCGAGGATAACGGCGACATTCGGCGCGGCCGTGAGATACGGGTAGCGCGTTCCCTTTCGCACCTGCTGATCGTGGTGCTTCGCTGCGAAGGCGAAGGCGTGATTGATCGGATCAGAGTAGCCGGCCATAGGGGCGCAAAGTTACCGCTGGCTGCGGGATGCCGAAAGCATGATCGAGCGCGCGATCAAAGCTGAATGGCGCGCACGAGTCCGAGGTCGAGAAGAAGCAGGGCACCGGCCTGCACGACGATGCCGACACCGGTCCCAATCGCGCCGATTCGTTTCCCGTACGCCCATCCGAACGAAGCGAAGGTGATACCCACAATGATGGCTCCCGCTTCGAGCGCCATGATGACCCAGAGCATTCGGGCGAGCGATGCGGCCGAGTCGTAATCGCGTAACGGAACGTGGGTGTAGGAGTAGCTGGCCCACAGAAGTGCCGCGGCCCCCCAGATGGCGCACTGCGCGCCGAAGTGGGTGGCGAGAGGCGCCCTGATCCGCGCAATACGAAAGATGAGAAGGATCAGTATTCCGATGAGGGCGCTGGCCGCGCCCCAAACGAGGAGTCTCAGGAAGTACTGCTGTTCGAGTGATTGAAGCGTATCAGCCCACATAGTTCCGCGAAGATTAGCAGTCGGTGCTGCAAGGTAGCCCGACGCTCCCCGACGCGGTGGCTACGGCACCAGTATGGCCACCTGGCGCTCGTTGTGCCTTCGCTCGATGATCGCCTGACTTCTTCCTCCCCTGGCCGGGAACGCCAGGATACTTCCCTCGGCGCCCGCCGGATTCTCCGCGGCAATGCATACCGCCGAATTGCACGATGCAGC
>DATGDQ010000179.1:0-4566 GCA_035310785.1 Gemmatimonadaceae bacterium
CGCGGGGTATCCCGCCGATGCGGACGCCGTGCTCCTGATCGAGCTCGATGGGCTCGAGGCGGGCCTCGATGCGGACGTGCGGCTGGTCGAGCAGCACTGTCTGGCCGCGGGCGCGCGGACGGTTCGGATCGCCGCGAACGAGACGGAGCGTGCGCGCCTGTGGCAGGGACGCAAGAAGGCGTTCGGTGCAATGGGCCGTATCGCCCCGGATCTCGTCGTCCAGGACGCCGTCATTCCACGCACGAAGCTCCCCGAAGTGCTGCGCGAGATCGCGAGGATCGCGGCGCGATGGCAGATCCAGGTGTGCAACGTCTTCCACGCGGGCGACGGCAATCTGCATCCGAACATCGGCTACGATTCGCGCAACGAGGATGAATCGCGACGCGTGGGGATGGCGATGCGCGACATCATGCGGGCGTGCATCGACGCGGGCGGCACGATCACGGGCGAGCATGGTATCGGCCTCGACAAGCTCGAGTACATGCCGCTGATCTTTTCGCCGGAGTCGCTCGCCGCGCAGTGTGCGCTTCGCGACGCCTTCGATCCCGAGCGGCGAGCCAATCCCGGGAAGGTCGTGCCGGTGCACTCGTGCCGAGAGTGGATGCGCGCGTGAGCACGCTGGAGGTGCAGGAGCGCGTGCGCGGGCACATCGAGCCGGGAGGCTTCGAATGCGGAGCTCCCGTCGCGCCGCTGCGCATCGTCGGGAACGGCCACTGGATGGACGCCGGCCGTCCGGTAGATGATGCCGAAACGCTCTCGATCGCAGACGAGGATGCGATCGTGGAATACGTCCCGAGTGATCTCACGCTCACCGCGCGCGCGGGCGCGACGCTCGCGAGCATCGCGCGTGTGACGCGCGCCGAGCGACAGTGGCTGGCCCTCGATCCGTACGGCCCCGCAACCGGCACGCTCGGCGCGACCATTGCCACTGGCTCCGCGGGTCCGCTCGCGCACGCGTTCGGAACGCCGCGTGACAACGTGCTGGGGATCGAAGCGGTCACCGGCACTGGCGACATCGTACGCGCGGGCGGGCGCGTGGTGAAGAACGTGGCCGGCTTCGATCTCACACGGCTGTTCACCGGCGCGTGGGGGACGCTCGCGGTGATCACCGAAGCAACCGTGCGCCTGCGCGCGCTTCCGGAGCGCGAGCAGACGATTACGCTCGCGCTTCCGTCGAGCGATGCGCTGGATGCGTGGCTCGCGAAGCTGCGCGCGCTTCCCTTCTCTCCGCTCGCGCTCGAGCTGCTCAACGCTGTGCTCGCGCGCGCACTCGGACTCGGCGATCGCGCACTTCTGTTCGCTCGACTCGGCGGTAACGACGACTCTCTCCGCGAGCAGCTGCGCGAGCTCGGTGCGCTCGGCGAGATGCAGCCGGCGCCGCAGGCTGCGTGGAGCGCGCTCGCGGAGATCGAGCCGGCGGGAGCGGCGGTCGTGCGCGTGTCCGCACCGCCGTCTCGATTGCACGCGCTCTGGACGCGGCTTTCGGCCGCGGACGACACATCACTGGTGCACGCCGCGGTGGGCCGCGGCATCGTGCGCTGCATCCACGTGGCGCCTGTGCATACGTCCCTCGCTCCCTGGCTCGACCTCGTCTCGCGCACGGAGGGCACCCACATCTTCGAGCGCCTTCCGGCAAGGGAATGGAGCGGCGTCCCTGCGCGAGTGAACGATCCCCTGTCCCGCAAGGTGCGACTGGCATTCGACCCGCATCGGATTCTCAATCGCGGCATTCTCGGAGACGGCGAGTGAGCAGCGCGCTGACGGCGCCCGCGTGCGCGATTCCCGGCACTCCGCTCGCGGCGGCGAGCGCCGGAATCAACGCGTGCGTACACTGCGGCTTCTGCCTGCAGGCGTGCCCGACGTACATCGCGCTCGGCGACGAGAACGACTCGCCGCGCGGACGCATTTATCTCATGCGTGCGCTCGTCGAAGGAGAGCTCGCGGTGGACGACCCGTCCGTTCACACGCACATCGATCGCTGCCTCGGCTGTCGCGCGTGCGAGACCGCATGCCCGTCCGGGGTGCCGTACGGTGCATTGCTCGAGGCCACGCGCGCGACACTGGGCCGGGTCAAGTCACCGCCGCTGCGCGCGCGACTGATCCTCGCGTTGTTCGCGCGCCGCGGGTTGATGCGGCTCGTCGTTGGCGCGGCGCGCCTGCTGCGCGCGACCGGTGCGCCGAAGCTGCTGTCGCGGCTTCCGGGTGACTTCGGCTTCGCGTTCGCCATGCTGGCCTCGAGCGAGTCGCCGCTCGCGCGAGCGAAGGCCAGCCCGGGATATGCTCGCGGCGATGGCAGCCGCGGCACCTTCGCGCTACTCCGCGGCTGTGTCATGGAAGGGCTGTTCACGCGCGCGAATCGCGCCACGGAGCGCACGCTCATCGCGAACGACTACACGGCGGTATCCGCACCGGATCAGCACTGCTGCGGCGCGCTCCACGCGCATGCGGGCGATCTCGAGTCTGCTCGCTCGCTCGCACGCCGCAACATCGCCGCGTTCGAGAAGGCGGGCGCGGAGTACGTCGTCACGAACGCGGCGGGATGTGGCGCGCTGCTCAAGGAGTATGGGCATCTCCTCGCAGACGACGCGCAGTGGGCAGCGCGCGCGAGCGATTTCTCGTCGCGCGTACGCGACGTGAGCGAGCTGCTCGCCGCCGCCGGCCCGCGTTCGGGTGCGCCGCTCGAGTACCGCGTCACCTACGACGCGCCGTGCCATCTCCTGCACGCCCAGCGCGTCGAGCTCGCACCACTCGCGGTTCTCGACGCGATTCCCGGACTCGAGCGTGTCGCGCTCGCCGACTCCGACCAGTGCTGCGGGAGCGCGGGCATCTACAATCTGCTCGAGCCATCCCTGTCGGCTGCCGTGCTCGCGCCCAAGATCGCGCACATCGACGCCACGGGTGCTTCGCTCGTAGCCACTGGAAATCCGGGATGTCTCATGCAGCTCGGAGCCGGCTTGCAACGTGCGGGGCATTCGGCGCGCACGGTTCACCCCGTTGAGCTGCTCGATGCGTCGTACGCCGCTCAGTCGCGCATGCGACCGTAGCGCACCCGGGACGTATCGTGATAAGCTTGCCTCATGATCGGGTCGCTGTTCTTCGAAGTCGAAGGTGTACTGGCGGGAACGGATGGCCTCCGTCGCACGGCGCTCGTTTGCGCGCTCGCCGAGGAAGGAGTCTCGCCTGCCGACCTCGGGGATGTACGCCCCGATGCCGGCGAGAGTACGCGCGATGCCGTGCGCCGCGCCGTTCGACACGATGCGATCGCGAATGATGAAACAGCGCTCACGCTCATCGCACTGCGTGCCGACCGACAGTACGCATCGCTCTTGCACGCCGGCGTTTCGCTTGCACCGGGAGTTCGCGAGCTCATCGATCAGTCGGTCTCCACTGCAAGGCTCGCGATCGTGTCCCGCCTCGAGCGCGCCACGATCGATTCGCTGCTCTCGCTCGCGGAGCTCGATGGGGCATTCGAGGTGACCATCGCGGCGGAGGACGTTGCCGCACTCAAGCCGGCGCCCGAGGGGTATCGCAAGGCGCTCGAACGTATGAATCGTCGGCGGCCGCTCGATGCGCGAGCGGCGTTGGCACTCGAGCCTGGACCGATTGGTGCACGAGCTGCACGCGCGGCCGGACTCCGCTGCGCCGTGATTGCGCCCTTTCGGGCCGAGAGCGTGGCGGACGCGGATGCGATGCTGGAGTCGCTCCATGGCGAGACGCTCGCGACGCTCGACGCGATGCTTCCGATCGGTGCGGCGGGATGACGGCGGGCCAGATCGTCTCCGGCGAATATCCCGCGCTCGGCGTCGTCGCCGGGCATTCCGTGACGCTGCACTACGGCAACATCGCCGCGGAATACGCTGCGCTCGATGAGGGCGCGATGCTCGTCGATCGCACCGTGCGCGGACGGATGCGCTTCGATGGCACCAAGGCGGCGGAGATGCTCACGGGACTCGTTACCAACGACGTGCTCGCTCTCTCTCCGGGTCACGGTCAATACGCTGCTGCGCTCAGCCCGAAGGGACGCATCGTGGCCGACGTGCGGATCTTCGCGCGCGCCGATCATCTGCTCGTCGATGTTCCGCCGCGCGCGCGCGCCGGCTGGGAGGCGCTCATTCGCAAGTACATCAATCCGCGCGTGGTTCCATACCTCGATGTCGGTGCGGAGATGCGCCAGGTCGCGATCGCCGGGGTTGCGGCGCGGGCCATTCTGAGTGGCGCGGCGGGGCTCGCGCGCGAGGCGCTTGCCGCGCTCGTGCCGTACGCGCACATCGATGCGGAGATCGGTGGCCGTCCCGCGATGATCGTGCGCATGCCCGACCTTCATGCCGACGGCTACGAGATCTTCTTCCCGGCTGACGCATTCGGTGCGGTCTGGCAACGCCTCACCGCAGGAGGGGCAACACCGGGGGGACTGCTCGCGTGGGAGATCGCGCGCATCGAAAACGGCCGTCCGGAGTGGGGGATAGACATCGACGAGACGACCATTCCACAGGAAGCGAATTTCGAAGAGCTGCACGCGATCTCCTACACGAAGGGATGCTACACCGGACAGGAGGTGGTCGCGCG
>DATGDQ010000180.1:0-16314 GCA_035310785.1 Gemmatimonadaceae bacterium
ACGAAGAGGCGGAAACGATCGAGATGATCTACGGTGAGGTACAGGCGGGCCGTCCACTTCCCGCAGCCGAGATCGAGACGGTGGTCGCGTCGCTGTCGGTCGCGATGCACGGCGACAGCGAGATTCTGATGCCGCTGCTGCAGCTCAAGGAATTCGATCAGTACACGACCGCGCACGCGCTGAACGTGTCCGTGCTCGCGATGGGACTCTCCGAATTCCTCGGGCTCGGGGTTCGTGATACGCGCGCGATCGGCGTTGCGGGTCTGCTGCGCGACGTCGGCATGACGAAGGTGCCGAACGAGATCGTCTCGAAGGCGGGAGCGCCGTCCGACGAGGAGTGGGACATCATCCGGCGCCACCCCATCGAGGGCGCCCGGATCATTCTCATGAGCGAGCCGCAGCTCGACGTGGCTGCGATCGTCGCCTACGAGCATCACATGCTGCCGGGTGGGCTGGGATATCCGACGCCGCACTTCGATCGCGAGTGCCATTACGCGAGCAGGCTGGTGCAGGTGTGCGACTGCTACGATGCGCTGCGCACGCGGCGCTTCCACCGTGGCGCGTGGGCGCCCGAGAGTGCGCTGCGCTACGTGGAGGACAAGGCGGGCACGGTGTTCGACGCCGACATCGCCAAGGCGTTCGTGACGATGATGCGTCGCTGGGAGCGCCGCGTCATTCCGCTGGAGCACGGCCAGACCCTGCAGCCGCGGCCCGCGGGCCAGGCCGTTCCGGTACCGGCGCATGCGTCACTCATGACTCCGAAGGGCACCCCCATCGTTCGGACCTGAGGACGGGAACACCGCTCGACCTCGGCTCGCCCGTGACGTACGCAGGGGTGTGACGGTCGTATTTCGAGGGGCTGGCGACGGCCAGCCTCCATACTTCGATCCCCTGTCAACGCCCGTGCCCGCCCCGCACGCCAGCACAAGCACGCCCACAGATGCGCTGAGCCGCGACATGGCCGACCTGATGGTCGAGCTGTCGGTCGCGCTGCACAAGTATTCGATGTATCCGGACGGGCATCCGCTGCTCGAGTCCGCGGTCGTGGGGCTGACACGAAGGCTGACGCTCGCGCTCTCGGAGCGGCAGATGATCGCGATCGCGGTCGCGCGAAATCATCTGGTCGTCGACGGCGTGCCCACCGATCCTGCGCACAACGTGACGCGCGATCTCGCGCTCAAGCTCTTTCGCCGGGAGATCGGCGCCATCCGGCTCTACGAGGGCGTGAAGGAGGTGGAGCTACAGGACGTGCTCAGGACGATCGCGCGTGAGACGCCCGAGAACGAGGAGGCGGCGCGCGAGTGGCAGCACGTGCGACTGTTTCCGCTCACGTACGATCAGCTCGAGCTGCAGCAGGACGAGGCGGAGCAGCCGTCGGAGCACCGCGCCGGGTGGGCGACGCAGCTCTGGGGGAAGCTGGCCAGCGCATCGCTGTACGGCGGCAAGATCGCTGATGACCAGAGCATCACGGGGGAGAGCGACACGCTCACACCGAACACTCCCATGGATCCGCTCGCGTTGGCGAGCGCGATCGAGCGCCGGGAGCGCGATCCCGAGTTCGACAAGGGCATCATTGCGTTCTTCGGCCAGTTCATGGACGAGATCAAGGCGAAGGGTGGGCAGGCGTCGTCGGTCCTGAAGCAGAAGGTGTCGACGTTCGTGAAGGCGCTCTCGCCCGCGACGCTGCAGCAGATACTCAAGCGCACGAGCTCCGCCGCCCAGCGGCGGCAGTTTCTGCTCAACGCCTCGCACACGCTCGCGGCGGACACGGTGCTCGATCTCGCGAAGGCGGTCGCGGCCACGTCGGAGCACACGATGTCGGAGGCGCTGCTGCTCCTGCTCACGAAGCTCGCGAAGCATTCGGAGCAGGGATCCCCGAATCGCCGCGAGAAGGCCGACACGGCACTGCGCGAGAACATGCGACAGCTCATCAGCGACTGGGACGGCGCGGCGGCACTGCCGGAAGAGGGTTATTGGCAGACGCTCGAGCAGCTGATTGCCGAGCCTGCGACGGATGCGCCGCCGAGCTCGGGGCAGTGGGATGTGAACGCCGAGTACGTCGTGCAGATGTCGCTGGAGGTGGAGCATTTCGGCACGACCGCGAAGCACGCGGTGGCGGAGATGGTGAAGCTCGGGCGCATCTCCGCGCTCCTGGCGATGGTGGATCAAACGCCGGAGACGAACAGTGTCGTCTGGACGCTGCGTCGCCATCTCGACAACACGGGAACGATCCGACGCTTGCTGCGCGATCGGCCGATCGACTTCGAGGTGCTGTACCGGCTCGTGGCGCGGGTGGGCTATCCGGCGGCGAGCGCGCTGCTCGATGCACTGGAGCTCGAGGATGATCGCACCGCGCGCTGGCGCCTGTTCGAGATGCTGGCGCAGCTCGGGCCCGAGGTGGGGAATGCGGTGGTTGCGCGACTTCCGGGTTCGCCGTGGTACGTGCAGCGCAATCTGCTACTGCTCATGGCGCGACTGGAGACGTGGCCGAAGGACTTCAGCGCGCATCCCTACGCCAAGCATCCGGATCCGCGCGTGCGACGCGAGGCCTATGCGCTGCTCTTGCGCGATCCCGCCACGCGCGCGGAGTCGATCGCGCTCGCGGTAGCGGACGAGGATGAGCGCATCGTGCGCGCGGCGCTCAACTCTGCGCTCGAGGGCGGATGTCCGCGCGAGGCGGTGGGTGTGCTGACGGAGCGGCTGAGCGCGCGCTCGCTCGATGGAATGCTGGCAGTGCTCGCGATTCGCGTGCTCGCGCCGGTCCGTCTGCCGATCGTGCTCGACGTGCTGGTCAAGTGCGCGCTGTCGAGGAAGCGCGACTGGCTCTTCCGCCGCATGCTCGCCCCCAGGAGCCAGCCGATGCTCGCGGCGCTCTCGGCGCTCGCGTGGACGTGGCCCCAGGAGCCGCAGGCGCTGAAGGTGCTGGCGCTGGCGGAGCGCGATCAGGATTCCGCGGTGCAGAACGCGATTCGCTCGAGGGGCGCATGAGCGGTCCCGTCAAGTTCCTCTCGTCGCTCGCGCAGAGCCTGTCGACGATGCTGCTGTATCCGCGCGAGCATCCCACGTGGGCGCGTGCCGTGGATGCCTCGTTCCAGCATCTCGTCGAGCTGCAGGTGGAGAATCCGATCCCGCAGTTCTCGTTCATCGGAACGGACGTGATCTACGGGCAGGCGCCGATTCACGAGATGAAGGAGTGGACCTGGGCGGAAAAGCTCGCGGGCGTCGGCGTGCAACGCCTGGAGTTCACGGTGGGAGTGGATCGCGAGGAGTACGAGGAGTTTCTCGCCGATGTGCTCAAGCGCATCGTGCAGAGCGGCGCGGAGGGCGCGGTGAAGGACAGATCGTCGCACACGTCGAAGCGGAACAGCATCAAGTTCGGCGCGGTGATCGTACGCGACGAGGATGAGCACGAGCGGCAGTACTGGGATCAGGAGGGCGGTGCGGAGATGAGCGACGGCTCGCCGCAGAAGCGGACCCCTGGCGCAGCAGACGAGATCACCGTCGATGCAGAGACGGGCCGGAGACGCCGACGCCCCAAGGGGCACACGCCGGCGGTCACGGCTGCGCTTCCCTTTGGGCTCAACGAGGAGGCCGGCGCCGTCACCTGGATGTACGAGGAGGTCGCGACGAAGGATGCGGTGCCGCTCGTCGAGGCGGACGCGGTGGTACGGTCGCTCACGGTTGCGATGAAGGGATCGAGCGCGATGATCATCCCGCTTCTGCGCCTCAAGGCATCCGATCCGTACAACGCGATTCACTCGATCAACGTCGCGGTGCTCACGATGGCGCTCGCGGAGTTCCTCGGGCTGGGGAGCCGCGATGTGCACGAGTTCGGGATGGCGGCGCTGCTGCACGATCTCGGCATGGCCCGCGTGCCGAAGGAGCTGCTGCTCAAGCCGATCGAGCTCACGGACGAGGAGCGCACGGTGATCGAGCGCCATACGACGGAGGGGGCGCGCATCATTCTGACGAGCGACCGGCGGCAGGAGCTCGCGGCGTGCGTCGCGTACGAGCACCATCTCCGTCCGGACGGCACGGGCTATCCGACTCGGCTGTTTCGGCGGCCGACGCACTACGCGAGCAAGCTCGTGCGGGTGTGCAGTGTCTACAATGCGCTACGCATCGAGCGCGCGCACCGGCAGCCGTACCCGCCGGGACGTGCGCTGGTGTTCATCGATGAGCGTGCGGGCCGCGAGTTCGAGAAAGACATCGCGTCGTCGTTCACCCTCATGATGCGCCGCCTTGAGCCGCAGATCACCGAGATCGATCGTGATGCGCGCATCAAGACACCGACGGCCCAGATGATCGCGATCCCGGATGAGGCGATCCACCATTAGGGAATTGGGCTGAGCGTCGAGGGAACTGCGGTACACGAATCAGACCAATGGAACGAATCGAATCCGATGGTGACGGAGCGCGTCATCGGCCGATCGCGATCTGGCTCAGGAAATTGAACAAAGACGAGCACAGGCAGAGATGGACACGATCGGGCGTCGGCGTGAACGCTTGATGCCCAGGCGAGTACGATCTCCCACCGCGCCGGATTCGATTCGTTCCATTGGTTCGATTCGCGTACGCAGTTCCGACTGATCCCCGACCGCTACACTTCTCGCGCGTGCGCCGCCTGCTCCGCCAGCACGCCCTCGAGGTTGTCGAAGCTCGCCGTCACGCCGTCGGTCATGCCCGTCTTCAGAATTGCATCGCGCACTTCCTTCGACGGGGAGCGGACGACGATCGTGAGCGTCGTCTTGCCGGCATGCTCGACGAACGTGATGGTGTCGTGAGCGTCGCCCATGTCGAACGGCGGATCGAAGCGCTCGGTGCACACGATGCGCTCGTTCGGCGTGATCTCGAGAAAGCGCCCGCGGATGCCGAGCGTTGCGCCTGCGGGGCCGTCCCAGAGATAGCGATAGGTGCCCCCGATCTTCAGATCGATCTCGCACTCGCGGAACGTCCATCCTTCGAAGACACCGAGCCAGCGGCGCACCAGCTCCGGCTTGGTGTACGCGTCGAACACGAGATTGCGCGGGGCATCGAACACGCGCGACATCGCGATCTCGCGCTCGCTCGGCATCGTGACGGTGAGGTTGCCGCTGTTCTTCATGACTTGTCACCTTTGGATGTGCGGGCCTCCGGGGCAATGTGCTGGACCGCCCAGCTGTTGCCATCCGGGTCCTTGAAGAAGACGAAGAAGATCCCCGCGCCGAGCTCCTGAATCTCGCTGCTCTGTACGCCGCGCTCGACGAGTTGCGCGCGCGCCGCGTGGATGTCGGGTACGACGAGATGCAGTCCCTGCACGGAACCTGGCGGCGTCTTCACGATGCCCCGCCCGAAGCAGATCGAGCAGGCGGAGCCCGGCGGCGTGAGCTGCACGACGCGGAACTGCGGCCCCGTCGTGACATCGTGATCGAGCCTGAAGCCGAGCTTCTCGGCGTAGAATTGCTTGGCGGTATCGACATCGGATACCGGAATCGGCACGAGCTCGAGCTTCCATTCCATTGCCATCGACTATCTCCTCTTGCGCCTGACGCGCGTGGACTTCGGTGGAGTGGCCTTGAGCTCCTCGAGAAGATCGTCGAGCCGAAGGAAGTTCTGTTCCCAGAGCGCGCGATAGCGCTCGAGCCATTGGGTGGCTTCCGCGAGCGGCCGAGCCTCGAGGCGACGTGGACGGCGCTGCGCGCGCGTGGTGTGCGAGACGAGCCCGGCGCGCTCGAGCACCTTGAGATGCTTCGAGATCGCGGGCTGACTCATCGCGAACGGCTTCGCGAGCTCGGCCACCGACGCCTCGCCGGACGCCAGCCTCGCCAGGATGGCTCGACGCGTCGGGTCGGCGAGCGCCGCGAAGGTGGCGTCGAGCGTCGCGGGGCTCATCGTTCTATAACCAATCGGTTCCATAACCGCAAAGTTATTATCATTGTCGGTATCCGTCAACCCCCGTTTTCGGGCAGCCAAGGCTGGCGTGTGCAAGTCCGCGCCCCGGCGACGTCTCATCCTCGACCCAGAGGAGACCACCCATGCGCGCCTCGGCCCTGTTCGCCCTGCATCTCGCCTTCCCTGCTGCATTGCTCGCGCAGGGATGGATCATCCCCCGTGTGCCCGTTCGACCCCCCATATGCGAGGACAGGTGCATCGCGTTCCCCGTGGCGCTCGAGCGCACCTCCAGCAACGTGCGCGCGACGCTCGCCGATCACGTGCTCCGCTACGAGGTGGAGGAGACGTTTCGCAATCGCGGCGGAACCGTGCAGGAGGCGGACTACATGTACCCGCTTCCGGCGGGAGCCGCGTTTCAGGAGCTCCAGCTCTCGATCAACGGGCAGCTCGTGAGCGGCGAGATCATGGATGCAGGGCGGGCGCGCTCCACGTACGAGGAGATCGTGCGCCGGCAGCGCGATCCCGCGCTCGTCGAGTGGATGGGCTACGGCCTGCTCCGCGCGCGCATCTTCCCCATCAACCCCGGTGAGGAGAAGCGTGTCGTGCTTCGCTTCCAGGTGATCGCGCCGCGCGAGGGCGATGCGATACGCGTCGACTACCAGCGGGGAAGCGGGCGCTCGCTCTCGAGCGCGCGATCGGACACGCACGACGCCCGCGAGTCGTCGTTCACGCTGCGCTACCCGAAGAACGGGCGCTGCAACGCCTACTCGCCCACGCAGGATCTGCAGTCGCGCTCGAGCGTCGGCTCGGAATGCGTGGTGGATGTGGGCGGCGAAGGCGCGGCGATCACGATCCTGATCCCTGCGCCGAGGTCCGATCGCGCTGCGATCTCCATGCTGGCGAACGCTCCCGGCAACGAGGACGGCTTCGCGCTCATCACGCTCGCGCCGCCGTCGGGTCGCACGGCAACCGTTCCGCGCGACATCACCTTCGTGCTCGATGTGTCCGGCTCGATGAGCGGGCGCAAGATGGAGCAGGCGCGCGCGGCCGGTAGGCAGCTGCTCGGCACGCTCACGCGCGAGGATCGGTTTCGCATGATCGATTTCTCGAGCGACGTGCGCACCTTCCGTGATGACTTCGTGGACGCGACCCCGGCGAACATCGAGGCGGCGACTCGGTACCTGAACGATCTCCAGGCGAATGGCGGTACGAACATCGATGGCGCGCTCGATCTCGCGCTCGCGCCGCCGCGTCATCGTGAGGGCGACGACGATGAATACGCGCACGGCGTCTCTCGCCGCGAGGGTGGCCGCCTCTCCCTCGTGCTGTTCGTGACCGACGGCGAGCCCACCGTTGGCGAGCGCGATCCCGCCGCGATCGCCGCGCATGCCGCGCGGCTGCGCGGATCGCAGCGCGTCTTCACCTTCGGGCTCGGTGCCGACGTGAACGCGCAGCTCATCGAGCAGCTCGCGCTCGAGGGGCACGGCACCGCGCAGTTCGTGCGCCCCGATGAAGATGTGGAGCGTGCCGTGGGGCTCGTCGCCTCCCGACTGACGAGTCCCCTCGCGAGCGACCTTCGCGTGAGCGCCCAGTGCAGCGGCGAGGGCGCGTGTGTGCGGCTCGTCCACGCGCTTCCCGAGGGCCCCGTCGATCTTTTCGCGGGCCAGGATCTCGTGATTCTCACGCGCTACACGGGCAACGGACGTGCGCGCCTCGCGTTCGATGGCCGGAGCGCCGCCGGTGCGGTGCACTGGGAATCGACGGTCGACTTCCCCGATCACGATCGCGACAATGCGTTCGTGCCCAGACTGTGGGCGACGCGTCGCATCGGATGGCTGAGCGCCGCGCGCCGGCAGAACGGCCCGTCGCCCGAGCTGGACGATGAGCTGCGCACCTTGGGCGAGCGCTATGGCATTCCGACGGAGCTCACCTCATATCTGGTGCAGGAGCCGCAGCTTGCCGACAACAGGATACAGATCCGTGGGATGGCGAGCGGTAGTGCGTTCAACGCGCCCGCGAGCGCACCCGCGGACAGGTTCGAGTCGGCGCGGAAGGCGACCGTGCAGCGCGAGGCGAAGTCGGTGGCCGCGATGGACAGCATGGTGCTCGGCTCGATCGTGATCACGGGCGAGGGCACGACGACGAACGGGAAGCTCGGAGCACCGATGAACGAGGATCGCGCGGATGGCGCTCGTCGCGCCGGCGATCATCTCTTCGTGCACCGGGGCGGCCGCTGGACGGACGTGGCGTTCAAGGAGGGAATGAAGGTGGTGAAGATCAAGCCGTTCACGCCTGCGTACTTCGGGCTGCTCGACGCGATGCCGGACTTGCGCGTCTCGTTCGCCGTCGGCGAAAAGGTTCTGGTGGCCGGCAGGCACATCGCGGTCGAGGTCGGCCCTGACGGTGCGGAGCAGCTCGGCGATGCGGAGCTGCGTACGATCAAGGAGCAGTGGTAGCCGCGTGCACGACGCCGACCGTCTCTTCCGTACCTACAACGAGATGCTCGTGCGGTATCTGACGCGCAGGCTCGGCGACCGCGATTGGGCGGAAGAGGTGGCGCAGGAGACGTTCGTGCGCGCACTCAGGCAGGAGACGATGACGAACGAGCGGGCGTGGTTGTTCACCGTCGCGAACAATCTGGTGCGCGACGAGGCGCGGAAGGATACGCGCAGACGCAAGCATCTCACGATGCTGTACGAGGAGGAGAAGGAGCGCACGGTCGAGCCGGAGGAAACGGCGATGGAGCGTGCGCAGGACGCCGCGATGGCGCGAGCTGCCGTTGATGCGCTCGTCGAGCGGGATCGGCTCGCGCTGTTGATGCGAGAGGAAGGGCTCGATTATTCGGAGATCGCGTCTGCGCTCGAGTTGTCCGTCGGGTCCGTGGGAACGACGCTCGCCCGCGCGCGCCGCCGGCTCGTGGAGGAATACGAGCGGTTGCAGCTGGAGCAGCAGAGGAGGGAAGGCAATGCAGCATCTTGATGAGGGAACGATTCACGCGTGGCTCGATGGCGAGCTTCCCGCTGCGGAACGAGCGGAACTGGAGGCGCACATCGCGAGCTGTGCACAGTGCGCGGCGGCGGTGGCCGAGGCGCGCGGGTTCGTCGCCGCGTCGTCGCGGATCCTCACGGCGCTGGACGCGGTGCCGGGCGGGGTGCTGCCGAAGAGCGATCCGCTCACGTCGAAAGGCGTCGCTTCGCGGAAGCGATTCACGGTGTCGCGCGCGTGGATGGCGGCTGCTGCCGTGCTGGTGCTGAGCACCGTGACCGTGATCGCGCGGCGGCCGGGTCAGGATGACAAGCTCGCCAACATCGCGTTTCACCAGGATACTCAGCCCGCTGCCGAGGAGAGTCTGCAGCGTGCTGCGCCCGCGGCGGGAGCGGCAGCAGGAGTTGCGAGGAAGGATGCGCGCACGGAGGTGCGGGAGAAGAAGGAAGCGATTCCCGATGCATCTGCGAGTCTGAACGCCGCTTCGCCCGCGCCTGCGCTCGCCGCAACACCGCAGTCGGCGCCGGCGGGAGCGCGAGCGCGCCGGGAGACCGATGCGCTTTCCGACAAGCCGGCCGTACGGGTTCCGATGCCCTCTTCTCCGGAGAGTGCGCTGGCACGACGTCTCACGCACGAGCGCGTTCGGGACTCGATCCGATTGCGCGCGCCGCTCGCCTCGGTCGTCGTCACGGGGGAGGGTGCGACGCCAGCGAACGAAAGACTCGGCGCATTGAGTGCGGCGGACAGCTCCGCGGTGGACAGTGCGGCGCCGCAGCTCGTGTCGCGCAAGGCATCCAACTACGATGATGGCGACACGGTCGTCACGACCATTTACAAGGTCGGTGCTGCGACGGTGACACTCGTTGACTGGTCGCGCGCCCCCGGCTCGCCGGCGCGAATCCACATACGCGGATCAGCCGCGCAGCCATCGGCAAAGTCGCTCGAACCGGTGCCGCTGGTCGACAGCATCACCTGGTCGGATTCATCCGGTCACACTCGCGTGCTGCGTGGCGCCGTGTCGCGCGAACGGCTCGAGCGCATCCGCGCCGCGCTGTTCGGCGCTACGCCGTAGCGGGCTCCGCTTCCTCCTCCGCTTCGCTCTCGCTCTCGTCCTCATCGCGCAGCGCGCGGAGCACCGTCCCCCCTGCTGCGAGTGCCCCGAGCAGGATGAAGAGATAGAAGGTGTAAAAGCGCCACCAGACGAGCGCCGCGCCGAAGATCCGGGCCGGGATCGTGTGCCCGAGTGCCGCCTTGAATCCGACTTCGATCGCCCCGCCTCCCCCGGGCAGCGGGGACACCGCGCTTCCCCACATCAACACGACGGGCCACAGCACGAGTGGAGCGAGCGGCACATGCGTCTCGCCCAGCGAGTAGACGACCGCCGGAAGAATGGCGATGCGCAGGCCGATGTGGAGGATCGATGCGAGCAGCGCCACGCCCGTCATGCCCAGCCGCATGTGCCGGATGCCGCCGATCGCCGTGCGCAGGGTGGCCAGCGCGCGCTGCACCTTGCGCCAGCGAGCACCGCGGAGCTTGAGCCTGCGTGCCCATTTGGGGGGAGCACCCGTGGTGCCGTACTTCGCGGAAAGCATCCAGCCGAGCGCGCCCATGCCGAGCACGAACAGCGCGTAGAGTCCAACCGCGCCGATCACGCCGATGAGCGTGGCGCCCGCGTTCCGGAAGAGCAGGTACAGCGCGATCGCGACGAGCGCGAGCGAGATCATCTCGAGGAAGAGCTCCGCATAGATCACGAGAAGGATCTGCGCCGGACGCATTCCATCCTCCGTCATGATCAGATACCGCGCCGGCTCGGCCCCCGACTTGTTCGGCGTGATCGCCGCGCCGAAGTCGCCGCCGGCACTGGCGCGCAGGGCAAGTCGATAGGACATCGGGATTCGCATCGCGATCGCACTCAGCCAAACCTTGGCACCACGTGCGAGCAGCTCCGAGAGGGCGATCCCCAGCAGCATGAGGTGCGGGCCGAGATCCATCGAGACGGCCGCGTGCTGCCTGGGCCACGACGAGATGATGATGTAGAGCGACACACCGATCGCCGCCAGGAACGACGCGATCGCGAAGATCCAGCGCTTGGCGCTCACGGCTGCTCCGTCAAGTCGCTACTCGCACTCCCAACGTACCGTGATGGAGAGATCGGAGCCGTGACGCCGTCCTGTCGCGATGCGCGAGAAGTGTCCGGCGGTGAGCGAGCCCTTGCGACCGACGGGATCGGTGATCACCGCGGTGCCGTTCCCGTCGCCGTAGGTCTGATCGTGCAGCACGAACTGCAGATTCGAGATGCGCGGCCCGGCATGCCTTCCCACGGCGCCGCTCCTGACGGGAATCGATCCCTCCGTCGGCTTGACGATGTCGAAGGACACCTGCGCATCGCGCGCGAACGCCTCGACCTTCGTCGTCGGTGAGCGGTTGTCGCCACCGTACGTACACGACGCGCGCCCGTTCAGTGGGCCATCGAAGCTCTGCGTGCCGCGCACCGTCATCGACACGGCGGTGCCGGCGGCCGCGCGCGACATCGCCTGCGAGGCGGCGGTCGCGGCGGAGTCGCTCATCGTGTCCGGTTTGGCCGCCGGCTTGCGGTCTTTGCCACATGCGAGCGTGACGAGTGCGAGATGCGCGAGCACGAGTGAGGAGCGCGCGATCCTCACTGCGCCTGCTTGCGCGCCGGAATCGTCAGGATCTCGACGCGATCCTTGGTGAGCAGCGGCACCGCGATGTGCATACGCCGGGTATCGATGCCGATATCGGCGGGCGAGGGGAGGTCACGGATGGCCGTGCGCACGTTGCCATCGCGAATCGAGATGGTGGAGTCGGCCCAGCTCGTGACCACGAGCCGCCGGTCGCTCAGTATCTCGACGCCATCATACTGCCCGGAGCCGTAGCCGATGATCACGGGCTGCGGCGTACCGGGGCGCCAGGCGAGAATTTGCGGCACCTTGTCGTACGGGACGACGATGAAGCGATTCCCCGATGCGTCCCATGTGATGCCGTTCGGCCAGTGCAGGGAGTCGGATGCGAGGGCAACGGTCGCGTGATGCGCGGCGTCGATACGGAAGATGCGATCGGCGCCCGCCACGTGTCCCATCCCCGTGGCGTTCGGCTTCATCCCCGAATCGGTCACGTAGATCGCGCCGTCGCCGCCAACGCAGACGTCGTTCAGAAATGCAGCATGAAACGACGAGAGGTCGACGTTCGCGACCACGGCGCCGGTGCGCACATTGAAGGCGCGCACCGCATCGATGTCCGCCACCCAGAGAGTGTCGCCGATGAGCGCGAGTCCCTTGGGCGCGTTGAGCGTGACGCCGCCGCGGCCGCCCGCAATGAGCTCGAGCGAGTCGATCGTGCCGTCGGGCTTCATTCGCGAGATGAAGCCGTTGTTGTCCTTCGCGACCGGGCTGCCGTTGATGTTCGAGACGTAGAACACGTCGCGGGCAGAGTCGTATCGCACCGATTCGGGCGTCTTGAATCCGTTTACGGTCGCCGTGCGGCCCGGAGCCGTGCTGTCGATCGGCGGACCGTGCTCTGCCTGCGGCTTCTCCTTGTTTCCGCCGCAGGCCGCGACGAGGAGTACCAGGATCATCGCTGGCCTCCGCCAATCAGTACAAATGCGTTGCATGTACACTCTTTCACCTTTCCTGGAGTTGATCGGAAGTAGCGGCGTGCGCGCGCGGGAGTCAAGCGCTCTCGCGGCTCCGATCGCGCAATGTGCGCACCGCGAATACATTCACGCCACGCACGATCGCGGCGCATTCGGCGACGAAGGCGCGGACGTATTCATGAATGGAGAGATATCTCGTCATCGTGGGCGGAGGACCGCAGTCGGATGCGATGGTGCAGCGCGGACGCGCACAACTACTTCATTCATCAGGACGAGGCGAATACCGACTCCATGGTGAGCAACATGAAGGGGTCACGGGCGTCCGGTTCGGTGGTGGCGACCAGGTGCACCGAGCTCGTACGCGGCTTCGGACTCATCAAGGGGGCCCTCATCGACCAGCACTTCGTGCGTCGCCGACGGCACAACCGCTTCATTAGCGCCGTGCTCGATACGCCGTTTCATTTGGGAGTCGCTATCGATGAGTCCACCGCGCTCATCGTGCACCCGGACGGGCACCGGGGCGTACTGGGAGAGAGTGCCGCATCGATCTACGTTGCGCGGCACGCGAAGCTCACCCCGCCCGGTCCGCCGGTGCTGGGCGAATCCGGGCTAATATTGAGTGTGCTGCCGTCGGGAAGCAGCTACTATCCGGCCACCGGCAAGGTGGTGCTTCCGCACTGAGCGGGAGCCACTTTCGACCCTCGCGAACATGACGACGACATCGGATCCCAAGGCCGACGCGCTCCGATTTCCAATCGGGCGCTTCGAGGTTCCCAAGACGATCAGCGCGGCGGATCGCGCCCGCTACATCGAGGAGATCGCGGCCGCGCCGGCCGCGATGCGGGCGGCGGTGAAGGGGTTGAGCCAGGCCGCGCTCGACAAGCCGTATCGTCCCGGCGGGTGGACGATCCGGCAGGTCGTGCACCATGTGCCGGACAGCCATCTGAATGCGTACATCCGAATGAAGCTCGCGCTCACCGAGGATGAGCCGCGCATCACGACCTACATGGAGGATCTGTGGGCGGAGCTACCGGATTCGCGCGATGTGCCGATCGAGACATCGCTGGCACTGCTCGAATCGCTGCAGGCGCGGTGGGTGGCGCTGATGCGCTCGATGACGGACGCGCAGTGGCAGCGCGCCTACATGCATCCGGAACAGGGAAGGTTTCCGCTCGATCGCCAGGCCGCGCTGTACGCGTGGCACGGCAAGCATCACGTGGCGCACATCACGCGCGCCACGTGATGACCGAGCGCCCTACGGAGCTCGTCGAGTGCCGCCGCGGATGAGACGAATGAGAAAGATCAGGACGATTGCGCCGATGAACGCGACGATGATCGTTCCCGTCATCCCGCCCCCGGCAGACACACCGAGTGCGGAAAAGAGCCAGCCGCCGATGAACGCGCCTACGATGCCGACGACAATGTCGCCGAGGATGCCGTAGCCGATCCCGCCCACGACCAGCGACGCGAGCACGCCGGCAATGAGTCCGACTACAATCCACCAAAGGATGTAGGAACCACTCATGAAGAGCCTCCAGAAGGCTTGAGGGTAGTACTGCAGAGCAGGGCAACTCGCGTGCCCTCTCTGCTTGGGCCAGGCGTCAGCCCTGCTCCGGAACGGCCATCCCCATGGCGTGATAGCCTTTATCCACGTAGACGACGGTTCCCGTGATGCCGCTCGCCAGCGGACTCGCGAGGAACGCCGCGGCGTGGCCGACCTCGGTGGCGCTGAGCGGCTCCGTCAGTGGAGCGTTCGCCGACACGTAGCCGACCATCTTCTCGATGATGCCGATCGCGCTCGCCGCGCGCGATGCGAGCGGGCCCGCGGAGATCGTGTTGACGCGGATGCCGAACCGCCGACCCGCTTCGTAGGCGAGCACGCGCGTGTCGCTCTCGAGCGCCGCCTTCGCGGAGGACATTCCACCCCCATAGCCCGGAATCACGCGCTCGCTGGCCATGTAGGTGAGCGAGAGCACGGAGCCGCCGGCGCGCATGAGCGGCCCCAGTCGGCTCACCATCGCGATCAGCGAATACGCGCTCACGCTCAAGGCCGTGAGATACCCTTCCCGGCTCGTGTCGAGCAGCGCCTTCTTCACCTCGGGCCCGTTGGCGAGCGAGTGGACGACGATGTCGAGCGGCTTCTCGCCGTAATCCTCGACGAGCTTCGTCGCGAGGCCATCGATCGAGAAATCGCCCACGCCGGCGTAGCGCTTGTTCTCGCGGATCGACGCCGGCGCGCTGTCGAGCGTCGTGAACTCGGCGTCGAGCGGGTGGATCGATTCGAACGTCATCTTCGTGCCGGACGAGAGCACGAGCGACTCGTCCATCTTTCCACGCTCCAGCAGGTTGCGAAAAATGTTCAGCGCAGGAGGCCACGTGCCGACCACGACCGAGGCGCCCGCCTCGGCCAGTTCCTTCGCGATCGCGAACCCGTAGCCCGCGTCGTCCGCGACGCCGGCCACGAGCGCCCGTTTGCCGGAGAGATCGATGTTGAGCATGTCGGCTGCGTCCGTTGGCTGGAGTGCACACGCAGCGAGTCACGCCGCGGCGAGGTAGCTTACACCAGTAGCCGCCCGTCTACCAGTTATGACTGCGATCACAACGTCCGCAACGCCCGCGCCGGTGTCGTCGACCATTGGTCCGCGCTTCGCGCGGGGACTCTGGCGCATCGCCGCGGCTGATGCCTCGTCCGGAAATACGGTCGAGCTCATGCGCGATGGCACGCGCATCTTCAACGCGATGATCGACGTGATCGAGCACGCGAGGCACACGCTTCAGCTCGAATCGTACATGATCATGAGCGACAGCGTGGGCGAGCGATTCTCGGTCGCCCTGCGAGCGGCTGCGGCGCGCGGAGTGAAGGTACGGGTCATTGCCGACTGGGCGGGAAGCCGGGGCACCAAGCGCGCGTTCTGGCGAACGCTGCGAGATGGTGGTGTCGAGGTTCGGATCTTCAACAAGCCCGGCTTTCGCGCCTGGCTCGGCCTCCTTCCGCGCGACCATCGCAAGGCCCTCGTTGCCGATGAGGAAGTGTGCGTCACCGGAGGGATCGGGCTCGCCGAGGTGTGGTCGGCGTTCGTGAAGCGACGGCGGCAGGCGCCGTGGCGCGATACGGCGGTGCTCATTCGCGGCCCGGCCGCGGTGGATATGGCGCGTGCGTTCGAGACGATGTGGAAACGCGCGAATTTCGAGGAGCGCCGCTCGGCGCGGCGGCATGTCATTCGACGCGCGCGCAACTCCGGCACGATGCCCGGGCAGGAGGCCGGCGTCGCCGTCGGGATCATCGAGGGAGAGCCGTGGCGGCTTCGCGTCGCGCGCGCGCTGCAGATCCAGTCCGTGTCCGCCGAGCGGGCGATCTGGATCGCGAGCGCGTACTTCTATCCGTCGAATGCGGAGATCGAAGCCCTGTGCGGCGCGGCCCTCGACGGCGTGGATGTGCGCGTGCTGGTGCCGAGCAGCTACGACCACCCGTGGGTGCGCATGCTGACGCGCAGCGTGTACAAGCAGATGTTGCGCAACGGGGTGCGGATCTGGGAGTGGAACGGCGTCATGATGCACGCGAAGACGAGCGTGATCGATGGGCGGTGGGTGCGCGTGGGATCGACCGATTTCAATCCACTCGGCGTTGCGATCAACTACGAGCTCGACGCCCTGATCGACAGCCCGGAGCTGGGGCAAGAGGCGGAGGCGATGTTCTTGCACGACCTCGAGCAATCCACCGAGATTCGGCTCTCCTGAGCGGGAGCTGGCGGGCCTGGGCGCCGCGCCGCCTCAGCGCGTCCAGGGTAATTGTGTCCTCCTCCCCCACTCATGCCTCTCAAGTCGGCCAAGCTCGCTGATCCCGG
>DATGDQ010000181.1:0-3897 GCA_035310785.1 Gemmatimonadaceae bacterium
GGCGGTGGCGGATTCGGAGGTGGCGGCGGTGGCTCCAGCTGGTGAGATGACATGGCGAAGATGACCCTCGACGAGCTCGTGGCGCAGCTGCAGAAGGCCTTCGGTGACGGACTGCTCTCCGTTGTGTTGTACGGCTCGGCAGCCGCCGGGGAGCACATCCCCAAGCGCTCGGACTACAACGTGCTCGTGATCGTGCGCGATCTCGGCCTCGCGGAGCTGGAGCGCGAGGCGGCGATCGCGCGGGCATGGGGCGAGGCGGGGAATCCGCCCCCCCTCACGCTCACGGCGGCCGAGTGGCGATCGTCGAGCGATGTGTTCCCGATGGAGTATGCGGATGTGCTCGAGCGACATCGCGTGCTATACGGCACGCCGCCGTTCGACGGCATTTCCGTGGCACGACGCAACCTCCGGCTGCAGCTCGAGCACGAGGCCATGGGGAAGTTGCTCCAGCTTCGGCAGGGAGTGCTCGCGGCAGGCGGTGACCGCAAGCGTCTGATCGAGCTGCTCGCCGGCAGCCTGAGTACCTTCATGGTCATCTTCCGGGCCGTGCTGCGCTATCACGAGGAATCCCCGCCCACGGACTACGAGCGGCTCGTGAGCGCGGTGGCCGCGCGAACGGGGATGGATGGTGCGCCGTTCGTTCGCGTCGTTCGTCATCTTCGCGGGAGCGACAAGATCCCGGAACGCGAGGTACAGCAGGTGCTCGCCGGCTACCTGGCCGGCGCACACGCGCTGGTTGATTACCTCGATCGCCTAGAGGAATCGATATGAGACGAATGATGCTCGTGCCCGCCCTCGTGCTGCTCTGCGCGTGTCCCTCCGAGAAGAAGGCGGCGCCCGCCATCGCGCAGGACACGACCCCCGTCGACCTGAGTGCCGTGAAGACGGACATGCCTGCTGCCGCGCCGGACACGTTCAAGCGGCCGGTGTTCGCCAAGCCAGGCTCCTCGATCAGGATTCCGAATGCGCCGCCGGAGCTTCTCGAGGTCGTGGAGCGGGAGCAGGCCTTTTCGAAATTCTGCTATCAGGAATTCGGCGAAAAGGCCGATCCGTCGCTGCAGGGCGGGGTGGCGATGGTCGTGACCGTCGGCGGCGACGGTGTGAATGATGCGAAGGTGAAGGCAGACAGCTGGTCGTCGAAGGCGGGAAAGCAGGTGAACGGGTGCCTCAACGAGAAGGCCGCGCGCGCGTGGAAGATTCCCGCGGACGCGGTGAAGCCCGGACAATACGTCGTACAGCTGGCCTTCAGACCGACGTAACTTTGGTGGGGATCATTGGTCCACATATTTTCTTCAATTCCGCTGCGGAGACACACGATGCGACGTGCAAAATGGCTTGCCCTGGCTCTGCCGCTCGCGGTGGCGGGTTGCGGCTACAACACGATCCAGACGATGGACGAGCAGACGAATTCGGCTCGCAGCCAGATTGAGGTGCAGCTGCAGCGACGGGCCGATCTGATCCCGAATCTCGTGTCCACCGTAAAAGGGTACGCTGCGCACGAAGAGCAGGTGTTCGCCGAGGTCGCGCAGGCGCGCGCGGGACTGCTCGGCGCCGTGCAGTCGCACGATCCGCAGCAGATGGCGGATGCGAACGCCGTCGCAACGGGAGCGCTCGGCCGACTGCTCGCGATCTCCGAGGCCTATCCGCAGCTCAAGGCCGACCAGGGTTTTCTCAGGCTGCAGGATGAGCTGACGGGGACGGAGAATCGCATCGCGGTCGCGCGCGGCGACTACAACAAGGCGGCGCAGGACTACAACACGTACATCAGAACCTTTCCGACTGCGCTCACGGCGAAGGTGATCGGCGCCAAACCGAAGCAGTACTTCGAGGTGACGAACGCAGCGAACCGTGAAGCGCCGACGGTCGACTTCTCGAAGCCGCCTGCAGCGCCGCCGCCGCCTCCGGCCAAGGTGCCGTGATTCGTTGGCGAGCACTGGGTGCGAAGGCGCGACCGATGGCGGTCGCGCTTTTCGTTTTCGGCTGCTCACGGTCGGGCGCGCCGCGCGCGCCCGCGCCGTCGGCTGCGGCAGGGGCGGCGATCGTCTTTCCGCTCGCCACGGACTCCGTTCGTTTCACGAGTGGCTTCGGCGATCCGCGCTCGGGCGGTCGCGTGCATCACGGACAGGATCTGTTCTGCGCGAAATGGACGCCGATTCTCGCCGTCGTGAATGGCATCGTGGACTGGATCGCGGCCGCGCGTCCGCGGAATGGGAAGAGCTACTCGATTCTCCTTCGTGGGGATGATGGCAATCAGTACTTCTACGACCATTTGAACAACGACAATCCGGGAACGAAGGACAATCTGGGAGACCCGGAGTTCGCGTACGCTCCCGGGCTGCACAATGGTGCGCACGTAAACGCAGGTGACACAATCGGATACGTCGGCGACTCGGGTGACGCCGAGGCCTCGGGACCGCATCTCCACTTCGAGATGCACGTAGGCGGATGGGCGAATCCCGTCGACCCTGGCCCGGCGCTCCGCGCAGCGTTTTCGAGGCGCAGTGCGTTAAGCGCCCGCCGCGCGGGTCCCTGACCATTCGGCTAGTCTGCGCTCGATTGGTTCGCGCTAGTCTGAAGAGGCTCGTCAGGAACCTGTCGGCACTTCTTGACAGTCTCGATGGGCAGTCCTATTCTCGTTCCGATTGAACCACCTCCCCAACGAATCATCGCGCGTCGTTGTCTCGCGCACATCGTCCCACCTCCGCCGAGTGAAGGGGTTCCACGTCCGCGTACGCCGGCTGTTCGTGCCTTCGCCGCGCGCGTGACTGAGGTATTGGCATTCAACCATGCAACCCGGAGGTGCGCGGAGATGCTCCAAGGTTCGAGCAATCGTGTGAACAGCAAGTCGATCGAAGGCAGTCAACCAAATGGAGGGCGCATGAGGTTTCGTGTTCTGTCAGTGCTCGCGGTGCTCGCTCTCGTTGCAGCGCCTCGAGCGGCGCGCGCACAGGGAGAGGCGCTGCTGACGGGTAAGGTCACCAGCACGGCTGGTGCTCCCGTCGAAGGTGCGCAGGTGTATCTGGACAAGATGGCGCTCGGCACGCTGACGAAGGCCGACGGTTCGTATCGTTTCACGGTTCCCGCGGCTCGCGCCACGGGACAGCCGGCGCTGCTCGGCGTCCGTCTGCAGGGCTTCAAGCCGAAGACCGTTCCGATCACGCTGAATCCGGGAACGATCACCACGGATTTCGTGCTCGAGACGCAGGCCACGGTGCTTCAGCAGATCGTGATCACGGGTGAGGGAACGATCACCACGAACGAGAAGCTCGGTGTGACGGTGAACAACGTCGGCGCCGAGGACATCAACAAGGCCAACGAGCAGAATCTGACGGAGGCGCTCGCGGGCAAGGCGCCGAACGTCGCCATCACGGCGGAGTCGGGCGATCCGGGCAGCAGCGTCAACATTCAGATTCGCGGCATCAAGACGTTCTCGGGCGATGGACAGCCGATGTTCGTCGTCGACGGCGTTCCGGTCGACAACCAGTCGATCAACGTGCAGGGACAGTTCGCGGGCAACGCGGAGCAGGGGACGGTCGCTCCGAACCGCATCAGCGATCTGAACCCGAACGACGTCGAGTCGGTGACGATCCTCAAGGGATCCGCCGCCGCTGCGATTTACGGCGCGCGCGCCGCACAGGGCGTGGTGCTCATCACCACCAAGAGCGGACGCTCGGGCGCGACGCAGTACTCGCTCCACTCGTCCTATTCGTTCGACAAGGTCACGCACGGCTACCCGTTGCAGAGAACGTACGGCCAGGGCAACAGCGGCTTCCTCGCCGACAACGGCGTGACATCCGATACGGACTCGTATTCCTCGAGCCACAGTTGGGGACAGCCCTTGGCCCCCGGCACCAAGACGTACGACCACTTCGGCGAGATGTTCGAGACGGGGCACGT
>DATGDQ010000182.1:0-4113 GCA_035310785.1 Gemmatimonadaceae bacterium
GAAGACTATCAGGAGAGCCGAAATAAAGACGGGTTCCGACATTGTTCGCCTCTGAACGAAATGGGCAGCGAACGTATCTGCCAGCAATCCGTACGACGCGCCACCCCCCGGGGGTTTCGACCGAACGAGTTATGCCCCTGCGCAGCGAGTCAAGAGACGACGATTCCGCAAACTGCTCGCGTCACACTCCAGTAGCCATGCTGGAGCGCACTTCCGGCTTGCGCATTACACATGCGGCGACCTCGCACCTCGAAGCAGGCTCACGACACCCACGAGGGCGGCGATCAGCAGCGCAGGGTAGATCACGAGCAGGTCGATTCGGATGTTGCATTCCCCACTGCAGAGCCAGCGGTGCTTCATTCCCGTTTCGTAGAGCGCGTAAAGCACCCAGACTGCGCCCGCACTCATCGCTGTTCTGCGCCCGCCTCGCACGCCAAGGCCCAGGAGCAGGGCTCCGAGAGCGCATGCGAGTGCCGGGTACTCCACGAATATCCCCATGCCGTTCGTCATTCCAATGATCTCTTCTCAGTCGAATTCGCGCTGCGGTGGCGGCTGCTGCAGGCCGGTTTGTCCTACATCGATCAGCGCTCGTTGGTAGTTCTCCGCTCGTATCGGTGCGCCGACGAGCCGGCGCAAGAGCGTCAGTTGTCCCGTGTGGGTGAGTGCATCGGCGATCGGACCCTGGAACAGTTGTCCCAGCGTTCCGAACTCACAGGCAGCGCCGCTCGCGAGATATTCGTCGAGCGCCGAGATGCCGGCGAAAAATCGGTTCACGTCCTCGGACCAGGACTGCACGGGACTCTCTCGCCACTCCACGCGATGCTGCGCAATGGTGAGTGCCCAGGCCATCAAGTCGCCCATGTGCGCGAGAATCTCTCCCGGTGTCCGCGATGTCGGGCCAGTTCGAAAGGCGCTGAATTCCGACGGCGCACCGCGCACCGCCTTGGAGGCGCGATACGCCAGCGTGGCAAGCGTATGGCGAATCATTCGACATGCGGGATCGGACTCGCCAGCATTCGCTGGCGTGTAAGTCATCGGATCGTCCATGGTCACTCCGTTTCCCGTCAGGCGGTGCGTGGCAGCGCGCCCCGGTGATGATGCGCCGCGATCGCGCTTCCGGCAACGCCGATTGGGATGCCAGTGGCGCCCGGCACCCTCCTCATCCCGTCGCACCGCCGAACACGTAGCGCGGGTATTGTCTGCGCGCGCGCGCAGACACGGTCAAGTCGATGTCGACGGTCGCGAACGGCGACTTGGGAGTCGTGACGGCGAGAATCTCGCCATCCGGGCTCACGATCCAGCCCATGCCGCCGCAGGACCCACTCGCATCCACACGATTCGATGAGACGCTGTAGGCGCCGGAGCGCACCGCCGCCACGACACCGACCGAAAGCCACTTCCCGGTCGTCGCGGGCTCGGTTGCGCGCGGCGAAAGAATGACCTGCACTCCGCTCGCCGCATACTGCGCGTACGTCTCCAGAGCCCACAGCTCGGTGCAGATGTTGAGTCCGAACGTCAGGCCGCCCGCTTGAAATGGGGGGAACAGCGCGTCGCCCTTCTCGAACCACCGGGCCTCCCAGTAGCTCGTCTCATCGGGAAGAAAGAATTTCCGCCGCAGCGGCACCGCGCCATGGTCGGACGACCAGATGAACCCCTCGTTGTAGCGTGCGCCAAACGCGCTCACCGGCCGCGTTCCAACCACGAACCTGGCGCGCAGCTCCTGCAATCGCTGCATCCACTCACCGCTCAGCGCCTCGATATCCGCCCAACGAGCGAGATCGAACTGCTCGCACTCCCACACGGGTTCGACCATCGCGAGCTCGGGAAGCAGCACCAGGTCGGGAGTCCGTTGCACCGTGTGCCTGCACAGATTCTCCCATGCGGGAGTCAGCGCCGCCGGCTGGTGCGGCAGCTCACACACCGTGACGCGTATCATCGCCGTGTTCTCGCGCCCTACCAGATCCGCACGCGTGCCTTCGGCTCGACGTACAGCGCCTGCTGCGGTCGCACGTCGAAGGCGTCGTACCACGCGTCGAGATTGCGAACGGTCGCCACGCGATACATCTCCGGCGCGTGATCGCCCGTGAGCTGCGCGCGCATCCCCGCTTCGCTCGTCTTGCTGCGCCAGCTCTGCGCAAACCCGATGAAGAACTCACGGTCCTGCTCCCGCACGTACTCCCTGTCGGATGCCTTGCGACCGAGCGTGCGGCGATACGCATCGAACGCCGCGACGAGGCCGCCGAGGTCGGCGACGTTCTCCGTGCGGGTGAGCTTTCCGTCCACGCGCGCGTCGGAAAATGGATGGTAGCTCGAGAACTGCGTCACCAGCGGCTCGGCCGCCGCCTGAAAGCCCATCAGATCTTCGCCGGTCCACCAGCGATGCATCGCGCCATCGATGTCGTACTCCGCGCCGAGCACGTCGACGAAATGCGTGACGTCGTGTCCGATGATCGCGCCGATCGCGCCATAGCTCGCGGCGTCCGGCGCAGTGGGGTCGAACTTCGGCGCCTGGAGCAGCGCTGCGGAGAAATCGTACGCATTCTGCTGGAAGACGAGGAGCGCGGCCGGAGTGTGAACCGGCATCAACCACTCCCTGGAATCGATGGGATGCCCGAGTCGCGAGAGTGCGTGGCGATAGGTTCGATCCTCGACGCGCCGGAGATTTCCAAGTGCGTCCGCGGCATCGACGATGAGATCGTGATAGTCCTGCCAGTGATCGGGATAGCCGATGCCGACGTACAGCGTCTTCAGCTTGGCCAGCGCGAGCGCTCTCGTTCTTGCCGACATCCACGGCACCACCTCCACTCGCCGCACGAACGCCGCGGTCACGTTCGTCACGATCGCTCGTACGCGTGCCTTCTGCTCGGGCGGGAAGTAGCGATCGGCGTACATCTTTCCGATCGCTTCGCCCATCGCGAGCTGCGTCGCATCGAGCGCGCGCTGCTCACGCGAGACGCCCCTCGGCTGCCCATACGCCGCATCTGCATGCAGGGCCAGCATCTGCTCGCCGAATGCCTGCGGAAGCACGTCGGCATATCGATCGATGACGTGAAAGCGCAGGTAGTCCTTCCACGTCTCCACCGGTTGAGACGAGACCAGCGTCGCCAACCCGCGCAGTGAGGAGGGCTGCCAGGCGACGAACGCCTCCTGCCTGTCCAAACCCGCGGCGGCGAAGAACGCATTCCAGTCCATTCCGGGCGCCTCGCGCGCGAAATCGACACGCGACCAGAGCGTGTCCGCGTTGTGATCGTTGGCCGAGGCTTCCTTCGTCGCGTGAGTTCGCGCGAGTGCCGTCTCCAGAATCATCGTCGCGGCCGCGCGCTCATCGACGCGGTCGAACCCGGCCAGCGCGAGTTGTCGTCCGATGTACCTCTGATACCGGAGGCGGAGGGCGACGTTGCTCGAGTCGCTGCTCACGTAGTTCTCGCGGTCGGGCAATCCGAGCCCACCCTGTACCAGGAAGGCGACGTAACTCTTCTCACCGTGAATGCTCTCTTCCACGGACAGGCCGAGCACGTGAGAAGAGTTGTAGATGCCCCAGTTGAGCGGATCGACGTCGGCACGGAGCAGAGCGCCGAGCATTCGGGTGAGAGATGGCTTGTCGACGATGCGGTCGATGCTGTCGAGCAGCGGCTGCACGGGCGTGAGCCCTCCCGCCTCGATGGCCGCGGCGTCGAGATACGCCGCTCTGTAATCAGCCACCTTGCGCGCAGTCGATCCGACCGGAGCGGTGCGAGCCTCTTCCAGCAACTTCGCGACGCGCTGACGGGCGGTCTCCTCGATCTCGTTGCGAGCGCTCCAGCGATCCTTTCCGCTCGGGATTTCCGTCACTTTGAGCCACGTCCCGTTCGCGTAGCCAAAGAAATCATCTCCGGGCTTGATGCTCTCGTCCACACCCCAGTGCGGCACCGTGCGATCGTAGCGCACTTGGGCGCGAGCGGCGGAGAGCGGTCCCCACCACAGGGCAGCGAGCAGGCACGTCGCCAGCAGGGTGACCACCAGCGCGCCTGCCCTGATCAGAATCCGGGTTCTGCCACCCGGGAGTGCGTCGATCGACATGCGCAGTGCCTCCGCCGCGTGTGTGAGGCGTACGGGCGAGAGCTCACGGCGAGC
>DATGDQ010000183.1:0-2778 GCA_035310785.1 Gemmatimonadaceae bacterium
GGCCCGGTCGAGATCGATCGGGCCGCCGGGAGCCGCTCCGATGTCGCGCGGCTGACCTTCCGATGTTAACCGGAGCTTCGCTCGCTTTCCCCGTTTCGCCCGACTCCCGCTATCCGGCCGAGCGGATGCATCCATCCCATCCGATGTCGAGATCCCCACGGCTTTCGGTCTCTTCGACCGACGATGTTTGCCGCCACTGATTCGCTCCACTGAATCCGCGGAGTCCACCGCCACGATCTGGCGGTGCAGATCAGCTCGCGCCGCAGCACTCGGCGGCGGCGGCTCGGCGCTGCGCGCCTTCGTCGCGCGGACCCCGGCACCAAGCGTGAGCATGGCGGAGAGAAATACGAGGGCGCGCTTTTCTGCGGGGGTAGGCATGCGCGAAGATCGCGCGGGTGCGCGCGATCGCGGCCATCGATCCGATGCGTGCGTATACAATGGACGGCAAGGCGGCCACGCGACCGCTGGCGAATGACTGCCCCGCGCCGCACTGTCAGGGATCGGGCGCGACGCACCCCTGCCTCCCGGAGACCTCGATGCTTCGCTACGCGACTCCTTTCCGCTTCACCCTCTCCGCCCTCGCATGTCTCGTCGCGATGAGCGAGCTCGCCCCACTCGCGCACGCGCAGACGGCCGATGCGAGCGCCGGCGAGATTCGCGTCACGCTCCTCGGCACCGGCACGCCGCGCCCCTTGATGGACAGATTCGGCCCGAGCATTCTCGTCGAGACGGGACAGGAGAAGCTGATCTTCGACGCGGGCCGCGGCGCGATGCAGCGGCTGTTGCAGCTCGGTGTATCGTATTCGGACCTCACCGGAGTGCTGCTCACCCATCTGCATTCGGATCACACCGTGGGGCTGCCGGACCTCTGGCTCACCGGCTGGCTCATCTCGAGCAGAGCTGACCCGCTCGAGCTCTGGGGGCCCGCCGGCACGCGAAGAATGGCCGACGGCCTGAGATCCGCGTATGCCTTCGATCTCGACATTCGCGTACGCGATGACGGGGTGCCGGCCGCGGGAGGGCGCCTCAACGCGCACGAGCTCGGGGAGCAGGTGGTGTTCGATCGAGGCGGCGTGAAGGTCACGTCGTTTCTCGTGGATCACGGGATGGTGCGTCCAGCGCTGGGCTACCGCGTCGATGCGGGCGGTCACTCCGTGGTGCTGTCCGGCGACACGCGATATTCGCCCAATCTCATCGCGCACGCGAAGGGCGTGGATCTCCTGGTGCACGAGGTGGGCGCCGCGTCGGCGGAGGAGCTGCGACGGAATCCGCACACACGCACCATCATCGCGCATCACACGACACCCGAGCAGGCCGCGATGGTGTTCAACGAAGTGCGGCCGAAGCTCGCCGTGTTTTCGCACATCGTGCTGCGCGGCGCGACCGCCGAGGAGGTGATGCGCACGACGCGACTCACCTATGCAGGCCGCCTGGAGATGGGTGAGGACCTCATGCGCTTCCGCGTAGGCAAGGAGGTCACGATGGAGAAATTCGTCCCCCCAGCGGGCGCACACTGAGCCGCCTGAGCGACCTCTACTTCGAGGTCACCAGCGCGGTGGCGACATCGCCCACCACCTGCAGCGAGTGCGCGGAGATCTTGTCGAACGTGTCCTCGGGCGTGTGGTGCGGTGGGTAGTCGAAGTCGATCACATCGATCGCGTGGATCCCCGCATCGAGAAGGGGGATGTGGTCGTCGGTCACGCCCTGATTCGACGGACTGTTGATGAAGTACTTCGAGTAGCCGAGTGACTGCGCCTCGTTCCAGACGAGCGAGACGACCTCGGGCGCGCGCTGCAGCGAGTTCGGTTCCTGGTAGATGTCGAGGTCCTTGTCGCCGATCATGTCCCAGAGCACCGCGTACAGCGGCTTGTAATCCGCCGAGGGCAGATGCGATGCGAAGTACGTCGAGCCGAGCAGCACATCTTTCATGGCGCCGAAATCGCCGTAGTCCTCGCCATCCACGAAGAGCAGATCCACCCCGACCGTGGCCGGCGTCTTCTTGAGGGCGTCTCCGAGCGCGACGAAGAGCGCGACGCCCGAGGCGCCGTCGTTCGCGCCTGGCATCGGCGCGTTCCGTTGCGCCGGATCGCGAGCCTGATCCGAGACCGGGCGAGTATCCCAGTGCGTGAGGTAGAGCACGCGCTGGGCGGCCGACGGATGGATGCGAGCGAGAATGTTCCGCAGGTGCAGCGTGTCGCCCTTCACGGTGACGTGGTCGAACCGCTGCTCGATCACCGTGTCCGCGCGGCTCTTCATCTGCGCAACGATCCAGTCCCCGGCGCGCTGCGCGCCGAGCGAGTTCGGGATGCGCGTGCCGAAATCGAGCTGCGCCTTGGCGTAGCTCATGGCCGTGGTGCCGTTGAAGGTCGTTTGCGGCCGATCGTTATGGCAGGCGGAGGCCAGCAGCGCAGCAGCGAGCAGTGCTGGAATCGACTGGAACTTGCGCACGGGCTCTCGAGTAGTGGTTTGAGGACGTCGTAAGATAGTCGGCACTTCATGGGCCGGCTCTGGCGCCCAAACCCCCCGTGACGCTTAGATTTCTCCATCCGGGGCGCTGCGCGCTCTCCTGTCACCTTTGTCTGCGAGCCCTTGAAGCTCCTTACTCGTTACATCCTTCGCGAGCTCACCGGCCCGCTGATCTTCGCCCTCTCCACGCTCACGGCGTTACTGCTGCTCCAGCAAGTGGCGAAGCAGTTCGGAAATCTCGTGGGGAAGGGGCTCGGCTGGGGCGTGATCGGAGAGTTCTTTCTCCTGTCGATTCCATTCATCATCGCGATG
>DATGDQ010000184.1:0-13515 GCA_035310785.1 Gemmatimonadaceae bacterium
ATCCGCGCCCATTCTGATTCGCATCGATACGAAGGCCGGTCACGGCGGCGGCAAGCCGACCTCCAAGCAAATCGATCTTGCGACCGATGAGCTTGCGTTCACGGTGAAGAATCTCGGGATGTCGCTGACGCCGTAACCCGCCTCGTCATGGCGCCGATCGGCCGCTCGCGCGCCACTTGCTCGGGCGCGATGGCCGGCTCAGCTTACCGCGCGTGAACACCCTCATGCCGTTGATCGATTCCGCCATTTACGTGCTGCGCATCGCGCTGCTCGCGGTGGGCGGCGTCGTGCTCGTGATCGCGCTGGTCGACTGGGCCGTTCGCACCCGTCAAATCAATCCGTTCTCATCCGTTGCCCGATTCTGTCGCCGGGTTATCGATCCGATGCTCGCGCCGATCGAATCGCGCGTGGTTCGCGTCGGCGGACTTCCGACGCAGGCGCCATGGTGGGCGCTTGCGGCGGTGGTCGTGATCGGCGTGCTGATGATCGTGCTCCTCCAGTGGATTCGGTCGACCGCGCTCTCGCTCTCCTTCGCGGCCACGGAAGGCGGCAGGGGAATCACGGCACTTCTGCTCGACTGGCTGTTCGAGCTGCTCAAGATCGCGCTCATCGTGCGCGTGCTGGTGTCCTGGATCGGCAGGCGCTACTCGTGGTGGGCGCGCGCGGCGTACTCGCTCACGGATTGGCTCGTGAAGCCCATCGCGCGCGTGCTGCCGCCCCTCGGCATGATCGACTTCTCTCCGCTCGTGGCGTACTTCCTCATTTACGTGGTTCAGGGTGCGGTCATGAGCGTCCTTTTCCGCTGAGAATCGTCCCGCCCATGAGAACCGCGCCGCGCTTGTAGCGGCCCGAATTCGGCGCTAGGTTGCAGATCAATTGAATCGTGGCGATTTACGGCAACTTGCGGCCACGTAAAACATTCCGCTAAAGCGCCGGCTCAGTGCCCGCGCGTGCACTGGGCTTTTTTTGCTTTTGCGCGTCGCACTGCTCCGGCGGCGTCTCGAGCCTACGATATGCCACATCATCGCTTTCCGTCCGCGTATCTGGATGCCGTCGATCGCCGCGTGCTCATCTACGACGGCGCGATGGGAACGAACATCCAGCGCGCCGGCCTTTCCGCCGCCGATTTCGGCGGACCGTCGCTCGAAGGGTGCAACGACAACCTCGTGCTCACGCGACCGGAGGTGATCCAGTCGATCCACGAGTCGTTTCTCGCGGTGGGCTGCGATGTCGTCGAGACATGCACCTTTCAGAGCACGCCCCGGCGTCTCACCGAATGGGGGCTCGGCGACAAGGTCCACGCGATCAACGTGAACGCGGCTCGTCTCGCGCGTGCCGCGTGCGACAAGTTCGCCACGCCCGAGGCGCCGCGCTTCGTCGCGGGCTCCAT
Source organism: Gemmatimonadaceae bacterium (assembly GCA_035310785.1). Taxonomy (GTDB): domain Bacteria; phylum Gemmatimonadota; class Gemmatimonadetes; order Gemmatimonadales; family Gemmatimonadaceae; genus FEN-1250. The sequence goes on from DATGDQ010000184.1 coordinate 1,391, forward strand.
GGGCCCCACGGGCATGCTCCCGTCGAGCGCGGATGCGACGCTCTCCGCCATCACCTTCGACGAGCTCGCCGAGAACTACTACCAGCAGGCGCGGGGGCTGGTCGAAGGGGGAGTGGATGTTCTCCTCATCGAAACCTCTCAGGACATTCTCGAAGTCAAGGCGGCCATCGCCGGCATCGAGCGGCTGTTCGCGGAGCTCGGGCGCCGCGTCGCGCTCCAGGCGCAGGTCACGCTCGACACCAGCGGCCGCATGCTCCTCGGCACCGACATCGCCAGCGCGATGACCACGCTCGAGTCGCTCGGCGTCGACGTGATCGGGCTCAATTGCTCGACGGGTCCGGAGCACATGCGCGAGCCCATTCGCTATCTCGGCGAGCACGCGCGTCTCCCGATCTCGTGCATCCCGAATGCAGGCCTGCCGCTCAACACGGGCGTCGGCGAGGCGGTCTACCCGCTGGAGCCGGCTCCGATGGCCGCAGCCCTCGCAGAGTTCGTGCGCGATTTCGGCGTTCGCATCGTCGGCGGCTGCTGTGGCACGACGCCTCAACACCTCAGTGCCATCGTCGCGGCCGTTCGCGCCGTCGATGCCACGCACGAGCAGACCGATCGCAAGGAGATACACATCCCCCGCGTATCATCCGCCATGCGCGCGATCACGCTGCATCAGGATCCGCCTCCGCTGCTCATCGGCGAGCGTGTCAATGCGCAGGGCTCGCGCAAGGTGAAGCGGTTGCTGCTGGCCGAGGATTACGAGGGAATCGTGCAGGTGGCGCGTGAGCAGGTGGATGCGGGTGCGCACGTGCTCGATGTCTGCGTCGCGGTGACGGAGCGCGCGGACGAAGCCGCGCAGATGGCCGAGGTGGTGAAGCTGCTCTCGATGACGGTCGAGTCGCCGATCATGATCGACTCCACGGAGCTCGACGTGATCAAGGCGGCGCTCGAGCACATTCCGGGTCGCGCGATCGTCAATTCGATCAACATGGAGAATGGGCGCAAGCGCATCGACAGCGTGCTTCCAGTGGTGAAGGCGAACGGTGCCGCTGTGGTCGCGCTCACGATCGATGAAGCGGGCATGGCGAAGACCGCCGCGCGAAAGCTCGAGATCGCGCGCCGCATTCATGACATTGCGACGCAGGAGTACGACCTCGCTCCGGAGGACATCATCTTCGACGCGCTGACGTTCACGCTCGCCACCGGCGAAGCGGAATGGCTCGATTCGGCGCACGAGACGATCGAGGGGATCAGATTGATCAAGCGCGAGCTGCCGGGCGTGTTCACGAGTCTCGGCGTGAGCAACGTGAGCTTCGGCCTCGACCAGCACGCGCGCGCGGTGCTCAACTCGGTGTTCCTCCATCACTGCGTGACCGCGGGGCTCGACATGGCGATCGTGAACCCCGCACACGTGACGCCGTACGCGGAGATTCCGCCGGACGAGCGCGCGCTCGCGGATGACATGGTGTTCAACAGGCGCCCGGACTCGCTGCAGCGCTTCATCGAGCACTTCGCCTCGCGCGGGCCGAACGCCGGTGCGGATGCGGCGAGCGGTGCGGCCGACGCCGCGACCATGGAGCCGGACGAGCGCGTACGCTGGCACGTGCTGTACAGAAAGAAGGACGGCGTGGAGGCGGCGCTCGATGCGGCGGGCGTGCGCGAGAACCCCGTACGCGTGCTCAACGAAGTGCTGCTTCCCGCCATGAAAGAGGTCGGAGACCGATTTGGAGCCGGCGATCTCATTCTTCCGTTCGTGCTGCAGAGTGCCGAGGTGATGAAGAAGGCGGTTGCGCATCTCGAGAAATATCTCGAGCGAAAGGAAGGCTACACGAAGGGCAAGGTCGTGCTCGCGACGGTGTATGGGGACGTGCACGACATCGGAAAGTCGCTCGTCAACACCATCCTCTCGAACAACGGCTACACCGTGTACGACCTCGGCAAGCAGGTGCCGGTGAACACCATCATCGACAAGGCGGTGGAGGTCGGCGCGACTGCGATCGGCCTGTCCGCGCTGCTCGTGTCGACGTCGAAGCAGATGCCGATCTGCGTGCAGGAGCTCGATCGACGAGGACTCGACTTTCCGGTGCTGATCGGTGGTGCTGCCATCAACCGGCGGTTTGGCCGTCGCGCGATGTTCGTCGAGAACGAGCGGCCGTACGCGCCGGGCGTCTTCTACTGCAAGGATGCGTTCGAGGGGCTCGACACGATGGAGTCGCTCATCGATGACGACAAGCGCGGCCCGATGCTGCTCGAGCTGGTGGAGAGCGCGCGAAAGGATGTCTTCCTGCGCACGGCGGTAGGCAAGGACATCTCGCACGGTGACAGCTCCGGCGTGCGAAGCGCCGTTGCGACCGACAACCCGCTGCCCACGCCGCCGTTCTGGGGCGCACAGGTGCGCCGGGAGATCCCCGTGCACGAGGTGCTCGAGCTGCTGGACATCGAGGAGCTCTTCCGCCTGCAATGGGGCGGGCGCGGCTCGGGCCCCGCGTGGGAGAAGGCCGTGCGCGAGGAGTTCCGTCCCACGCTCGAGCGCCTTTCGGAGAGCGCAGCGCGTGAGCGTTGGCTCGTTCCGCAGGCGGTGTACGGCTACTTCCCGGTGCACTCGAGCGGCAACGATCTCATCGTCTACGATCCTGCCGCGATGCGAAGCGATGGCGGCTCGATGCGCGAGCTCACGCGCTTCTCGTTTCCGAGACAGGAGGGGCGTGAGCATATCTGTCTCTCGGACTACTTCCGCTCGGTGGACTCGGGAGACGTCGACGTCGCCGCGTTTCAGATCGTCACGGTAGGCGATGAGGCGAGCCGCCGCTTCGCCGAGCTGCAGGAGAAGGGCGAGTTCTCGGAGGCGTACTACCTGCACGGTCTCGGTGTCGAGGCCGCGGAGGCGACCGCGGAGTGGGTGCACCGAATGATTCGGCGCGAGCTCGGGATACCGGGGAGCCAGGGCAAGCGATACTCGTGGGGCTATCCCGCGTGCCCGGACCTCGAGGGGCATGCGCAGCTCTTCAAGCTCCTTCCGGCGAGTGAGGCGCTCGGCATCGATCTCACCTCGGCCTTCCAGCTCACGCCCGAGCAATCGACGGCGGCGATCGTGGTGCATCATCCGCAGGCGAAGTACTACGCGGTGCGCGGCGTCGCGGCAGAGCCGGAGGCCGCATGACGACGGCGGGCGGGATTCGCGTGCACGAACGCCCGGACGTTCGCGAGATCGCCGATCCGGAGCGCATCATGGTCGCCGACGGCGCGATGGGCACGATGCTCTACTCGCGCGGCGTGTTCATCAATCAGTGCTACGATGAGCTCAACGTGCGCTCGCCCGAGCTCGTGCTCGATGTGCATCGCGCGTACGTCAAGGCGGGCGCGGAGCTGCTCGAGACGAACAGCTTCGGCGCGAATCGTCTCAAGCTCGCGCAGTACGGACTCGAGAACCACGTGGCGGAGTTCAATCGCCGCGCGGCGGAGATTGCGCGCGAAGCCGCGGGCGCGAACGTGCTGGTCGCGGGGGCGGTCGGGCCACTCGGCGTGCGCATCGAGCCGTTCGGCGCCACGAGCCGCGAGGAGGCTCGCGGTCACTTTCGCGAGCAAATGCATGCGCTGCTGGAGGGCGGAGCGGACTGCTTCCTGCTCGAGACGTTCGGCGATCTCGGTGAGATCGAGCAGGCTCTCGCGGCGGCGCGCGAGCTCTCGCCGTCGACACCTGTCATCGCGCAGATGACGATCGGTCAGGACGGGCTCACGCCATTCGGCGCGACGCCGGAGGATGTCGCGCGCACCCTCGATGAGTGGGGCGCGGATGTCATCGGGCTCAACTGCTCCGTGGGTCCGCAGGCCATTCTCGAGGCGATCGAACGAATGGCCGCGGTCACGAAGCGCAAATTGAGCGCGCAGCCGAACGCCGGCATGCCGCGCGACGTGTCGGGACGCACGATGTACATGGCGAGTCCCGAGTACATGGCGAGCTACGCGCGCCACTTCATTCAGGCAGGGGCGAAGCTCATTGGCGGTTGCTGCGGAACCACGCCGGAGCACATCCGGTCGCTGGTCGATGGCATACGGCCGCTCGTGCCGCGCAACCAGCGCCGTCCGAGCGTGCGCTATCAGATGCCGCACACGCTCGGCCCGGACGACGTCGGCACGGAGCAGGTCGCGAGTGCGGCAGGCGTCGAGCCGATGCCGTTCGCCAAGCGCTCGCGCTGGGCGGGAAAGATCGCGCGCAACGAGTTCGTCACCTCCGTGGAGATCGTTCCGCCGCGCGGTGTCGATGCGACGGCGATGCTGGAGGGGGTTTCCGCGCTCAAGGTGGCAGGCGTCGATGCGGTGAACGTTCCGGACGGGCCGCGCGCGCAGAGTCGCATGGGTGCGCTCATGACGAGCCTTCTCATCGAACAGCGGATCGGGATGGAGACCGTCACGCACTACTGTTGTCGCGACCGGAACCTCCTCGGGATGCTGAGCGACCTGCTCGGCGCGTCGGCGATGGGACTGCGGAATCTGCTCATCATCACCGGCGATCCGCCGAAGATGGGACCGTATCCGGATGCAACGGCGGTGTTCGACATCGACTCGATCGGGCTCACGAATCTCGTGAGCCGCTTGAACAAGGGACTCGACCCCGGCGGCAATTCGCTCGGGCGACCCACGGCGTTCACGATCGGTGTCGGCGTGAATCCGGCAGCGATCGATCCCGCGTACGAGCTGCGCAGATTCGAATGGAAGGTGGATGCCGGTGCGGAGTACGCGATCACGCAGCCGGTGTTCGATGTCGAGCAGCTCGAACGCTTTCTCGCCTCGATTGCGCACGTGCGTATCCCGATTGTCGCCGGAATCTGGCCACTCGTTTCCACTCGAAATGCCGAATTTCTCGCGAACGAGGTGCCGGGCGTCGTGGTGCCTGATTCGGTGCTGGTCCGGATGCGTAAGGCCAGTGAGAAATCGAAGGAGCACGCCGTGGAAGAGGGGATCGCGATCGCCCGCGAGATGCTCGAGCGCGTGCGAGGCGCCGTGCAGGGCGCGCAGGTGTCCGCCCCGTTCGGCAAGGTCGAGCTCGCAGTGCGAGTGTTCGAGAGCTGAGCCGGCGATGCCGAGCACGGTATATTGCTGAATCGAACCAGCGAGGAGCTCACGTGAAGGGAATCTTGATCATCGATCACGGATCGATGAAGGAAGAGGCGAATCACATGCTCGAGTGCGTGGGCGAGCTCGTTCAGCGAATGGCTGGCGAGCATGTCGTCGTGCGCGTCGCACACATGGAGCTCGCCGCGCCAACCATCGCGGAGGGATTCGAGGCGTGCGTGGCCGCCGGCGCTACGGAGATCGTCGCCTTCCCGTACATGCTCTCTCCAGGGAAGCACTCCACGCGCGATATTCCGCGAATGGTCGCGGAGATATCCGCCATTCATCCGGGAATTCCCGTACGCGTGACTACCGCGTTCGGTGTGAACGAGCAGCTTGCTTCCGTCGTGCTCTCCCGAGCCGGCATCGAACCGGTGGATTGTGTCGAGCCACACCGCTGCATGCGCCCGGCAGGCACGCAGCCGCGCTACTGTGGTGATGGATGCGCGGAGGCCGGTGCGGCGGCGAGCTCTCGCATCGTCGAGGGCAGTGCGCGCTAGCCTGCGCGCGCCTGCAGCCCCGGACTTAACCTTGTCACCATGACTACCGACCTTTCGGTTTCGCATCCAGCGCTCACCACGCTGTCGGAAGAGGAGAGCGCGTTTCGCGACGCCGTCGCTGCATTCGCGGAGCAGGAGGTGCGGCCGCGCGTGCAGGAAATGGAGCGAGCCGCGCGCATCGATCCCACGTTGATCCCGGCGCTGTTCGAGCTCGGGCTCATGGGAATCGAAGTGGGCGAGAAATACGGCGGCGCCGCAGGATCGCTCATGATGGTGACGCTCGCGGTGGAAGAGATCAGCCGCATCGATGCGTCCGCCGCCATCATGGTCGACGTGCAGAATACGCTCGTGAACTATCCGATCGCACGCTACGGCAACGACGCCCAGCGCGAGACGTTCCTGCCGCGCCTCACATCGCAGACGATCGGTGCCTACGCGCTTTCGGAGGCCGGCTCAGGCTCCGACGCGTTCGGGCTCGCCACGCGCGCCGAGCGGCACGGCGATGGCTGGTCGCTCACCGGAAGAAAGCTGTGGATCACGAACGGCGCCGAGGCCGGCATCTTCGTCGTGTTCGCCAACGCGAATCCATCCGCCGGCTACAAGGGCATCACCGCCTTCATCGTGGAGCGGGACACGCCCGGCTTCAAGGTGGGAAAGAAGGAAGACAAGCTCGGCATCCGCGCCTCGAGCACGACGGAGCTCCTATTCGACGCCTGCGTCGTGCCTGCGGCGAACGTGCTCGGCGAGGTCGGCCAGGGCTACAAGATCGCGATCGAGACACTCAACGAGGGGCGCATCGGCATCGGCGCGCAGATGCTCGGCATCGCACGCGGCGCGCTCGAGACGACCACCGCGTACGTGAAGGAGCGCAAGCAGTTCAGCACGCGGCTCGCCGACTTCCAGGGCATTCAGTTTCAGCTCGCGCAGGCAGCGACGGAACTCGAGGCCGCGCGCCTGCTCGTGTACAACGCCGCCCGCCTCAAGGACGGCGGGCAGCCATTCACGCGCGAGGCCGCGATGGCGAAGCTGTTCGCATCCCAGGTGTGCGAGCGAGTCACCTCGCTGTGCGTCGAGCTGCACGGCGGGTACGGCTATACCAAGGACTATCCCGTCGAGAAGTTCTATCGCGACGCGAAGATCGGGACGATCTACGAGGGAACGTCGAACATGCAGCTCCAGACGATCGCGAAGCTTCTGCTCAAGTAGCGCAGGTGGCGCGGTTCAGCTTCGCAGAGCGCCGAGCACTCCGGGGAGTGCGCCGATGAGCCAGACGAGCGCCGCCGCGATGTAGGAGTTCGTCTTCGAGACCTTTCCGGTGATCTGCAGCCCGATCGCGAGCAGCACCGTTTCCCAGATCGTGAACACATCTACCCGGGCGAGAAGGGCCAGGAGCACGGGCGAGGTCTTGTCCGGGTCGAGAAGCGCGCCAAGTCCCACACTCAATCGCGTCGGGCCGTTCAGTCGGTCGGAGCTCGAGAAATACGCGATCACCGCGGCGGCCACCGTGGCGAGAAGCTTCGGGAAGAAGGCGTAGGTCGCCACCATCATGGCGGACCTGGGCGTCTGCGTCGACTCGAAGATCTTTCCCACCATCCAGAGCACCAGACCGGTGAGGATCGCGGAGATCGGGATCACGAGAATGATGAAGATCGGCCCGAGCTTCTCGCCGAACGCCATCTGCTTGCTGATCTGCTCCTGCGTGATCTCCGGATGCGTTTTCAGCACGTGCGCCATCTGTCGCGACATCTCCGCATCGATGACGGGCTGCACGAGCGACTTCGTGCCGAGCACGAGGATGGCGAAGAGTACCGTGAGTATGAGCAGCTGCAGGCCGAACCCGGAGCTCTCGCGACGCCGGAACACCTGCGATGGGGACGTGAAGATGTCGATGAAATCTTCCCAGAGCGACGCCTGAGGTGCTACGGAAGTATTCGCTGGCACGGTCACGAGAGTGCTCCGAAGAAAAGTGACAGCACCTATGATCGACGTGAGTACGTGGTCTCGCCAGTACCCGATTCGAATCGCGGTCGCCTGAAGTGGAACCGCACTCCACGGAACCGCACTCGTCGCCAAGTCACGTGATCTGCCGGGATCACCCGGTGGTGCCGTGCAGGATCCCGTTCCGCACGCGGACCGCTTTCGCCGATGCACCCGTCACCGGCGCGATGCGGAGCTGGAAGCGCCACGTGAACTGCAGCGGCGCAGCGAGAGAGCTCTGCTTCCCCTGGCGCATCACCGTGATCGGGATGATCGTCTCGTCCCTCGCGCTTCCGTACCTCTCGCGCAAATGTTCGGCGAGCGCGGGCACGCTGCCCGGAATGTCACCTACGGACACGAGATCGTCGCCAGGCTGGACGCCGGCCTGCGCCGCCGCGGAGCCGGGAGCGACCGCCGTGATCCGCGACCCATTGTCCTCCTGCGACATCGTCACGCCCAGCACGGGCATGCGAATGGAATCCGTGATCAACTGCATCCCTGCGAGCGGAAGCACCGATTGCCACGGATATGGATCGCGCCCATCGATGTAGCGCGCGTTGAATTCGGCGAACGACTTTCCTCCGGCCGCGCTTTCGACGGCCTTCCACCAGTCATCACCGGTAAACCCCTTCCCCGTCTTGTAGTCCTGGCGATAGAGCGTGCGCAACACGTCGTCGAGCGAGCGTTTGTTGTCGCTCGCATCGCGAATCATGATGTCGAGCATCAGCCCCGCAAGCGAACCTTTCGGATAATAGGCATCGGCGGTGCCGTCCGTAGGATGAATCCACGTGGAGAGCGACGCGTCATCGAGGCCGAACGGTGGCAGCTGCGCGACCTCCCGAATCTTTCCCGCCGTCGTGGCGAAAAATGCCGCGCTGTCGCTCACGCCGCTCCGCACGAGCGCGAGGTCCGCGTAGTAGTCCGTGATTCCTTCACTCACCCACAACCAGCTCGTCGGCTGCTCGTGCGCATACTGGTAGGGCCACAGATCCGCGGGACGCAGCCGCTTCACGTTCCAGGCGTGAAAGATCTCGTGCGCGTACACCGAGGTGAGCACCGGCTGTCCAATCGCGAGCACGTTCGTGAGATCGACGTGCGAGTTCTGATGCTCGATCCCCACGATCGCGGCGAAGTTGGTATCGGCGATCTGCATCACGGTATACGAGCTCCACGGGGTTTCGCCGAACACCGCGGACTCGACCGGGATGATCTTCGCGAGATCCGAGATGGTCGTGGCACGCCGCGCCGCGGTCTCGACCGATGCGGGATAGCTCGCGAAACGGAGCCAGCCGCTGCCGGCGCGCGTGCTGTCGAAATCGAAGTGGCCGGCCATGATCGGAAAATCGACCAGGTCGTGATAGTTGCTCACGCTGAACGTGTTGCGACCAGTCGACGGCATCCCGGTGGCCACTCGCCAGGTCGGAGGCAGACGAAGCTCGACCGTGCTCGGAAAATCGAACGGGCGCCCGGCCGGGTAGGGAAAGAGCGTGGCCCCGTTGAGCAGCGCGAATTCTGGTTGGCTCCAGGAATTCGAGTTGTCGAGCGAATCGTTCCGATACTCGAATGACACGGATACGGGACCGGAGCCGCCGGGTCGCACGCGCCACGTCTGGTAGTCGGCCTTGTCCCACTGCAATGGGCGCCCGGCACTCGACGCTGCGAACGCCGAAACATTCTTTGCCCAATAGGTGAGCTCGTATGAGCCCGGGGTCCACGCCGGGAGTGCGAGCAACACCGGCTCCGCGCTGGACACCGTGAACGTCATCGACACCCGAATCCTGCGCTTCGACGCATCGGCGCTGTCGATGGTGATGTGGTAGGCCACATCGGAAATCGGCGCCGAAAGCGTGGCGTTAGAGGCCGTCGCCTGCGCTCGCGTCGGCGCAGCGGTCGTCAGTCCGACGGCGAACATCAGCAGAGCTCGCTTTATTTCAGCGCGCATCGAGAGGTTGATTGGAGTTGGGTGAAACTAACCCTCCGAGGGCAGCCGGATGCGGCTCCGTGGGCGTATGAATTGCACTAACGGGTGCAGCCGGCAAAGCCGATATCGCACAACGAGATACGTGCTCCAATACGATTCCTTTGACTTCCGTGAGCTTCATTTCACTCCTTCCATTCCCCGTTCTCGGCCTCGACCAACAGGGCTGCATCCGCGAGAGCAACGGGTCTCTCGAGCGGGAGCTCGGGCTCGGGCACTCCCTCGAGGGTCGCACGCTCGTCGAATCCCTGGAAGGGGGCATCGGAGACGTCGTCGACCAGATTCTGGGCAAGACTGAGCTCGACAAGCCTGTGGTCCAGCTCACGTTTGCCGGACCTGCCAATCCGAAGCCACGCACGTTCTATGTCATTGCCGAAGACGATACGCGTTGGCTCGTCGGGCAACCGGTCGAGTTCGATGAGCAGCGGGTCGCGCTCGAGCGGGCGCACGAGCGCGCCGAGGCGCAAACGGACGAGTACGCGCGGATCAGCCAGGAGCTGCTCGCCGCAAACGAACAGCTCGCGCTGCGAGCGCGCGCGCTCGTCGAGGCGAGCGAAGCGAAGGCCCGCTTCCTCGCCACCATGTCGCACGAGCTGCGCACGCCGCTCAACGCCGTACTCGGCTACGCCGGCCTCCTGCGCGACGGTGTGTACGGAACGGTGAGCGAGCAGCAGGAGCGCGCGGTGCAATCGATCGTGCGTCGAGCGAAGGATCTCCAGCTGCTCATTGATGACGTGCTGGATCTCGCGAAGATCGAATCCGGGCGCGCCGAGCTTCGTGTCGATGAGTTCGACCCGAGCGCGGTGCTCGCCGAGGTCAAGGACGCGATCGGCTCGTTCGCGCGGGACAAGAACCTGCGCGTGACGGTGCGAACTCGCATCAAGCGCCGCGTGCGGCTCGATCGCGCGAAGTACAAGCAGGTGGTGCTCAATCTCGCCTCGAACGCCGTGAAGTTCACACCCGAGGGCGGTGAGGTCGAACTATCCGTCGAACAGGACGAACAGGACGCGATGGTCACGTACGTACGCGACACGGGCATCGGCATCGCCCCCGAGCATCTCGGCGTCATCTTCGACGATTTCCAGCAGGTGGAGTCGGGCACCACGCGCCGCTTTCAGGGGATCGGACTCGGGCTCGCGATCGTGAAGCGCACCGTGGAGCTGATGGGTGGAACCGTGAGCGTGAAGAGCGAGCCGGGGCACGGCACCGCGTTCTGCATGCGCTTCCCCATTCGCCCGTTCGGCGAGGCACTCGTGGGCGAGCAGGGCACGATTCCGGACGAGGCCGCGCTCTCGAACGATCCGATCATCGTCGCGATCGATGACGATCCCGAGGTGATTGCACTGCTTCGTGACTCGCTCGCGCCGGCGCACTTTCGCGTGGTCGGCGCGCTGAACGGGGATCGCGGCATGGAGCTCGCGCGCATCCTGAAGCCGTTCGCGATCACCCTCGACATCATGATGCCCGAGAAGGATGGCTGGCAGGTGCTGCGCGAGATCAAGAACGATCCGGAGCTCTGCCGCATTCCCGTCATCGTCATGTCCATCGTCTCCGAGCGTTCTCTCGGATTCTCGCTCGGCGTCACCGACTATCTCGTCAAGCCCGTCGACCGCCGCGTGCTGCTCGATGTGCTCGAGCGGTTGCGCGAGCGCAAGACGATGCACAGCGCGCTCGTGGTGGACGACGACTATGATGCGCGCACCCTGCTCGCGGACCTGCTTCGGTCGCTCGGCGTACGCGTGCGCACCTGCGACACCGGCAGCGCGTGCATCGCGGCGCTGGAGAAGGAGCCCTCTGATCTGTTGTTTCTCGACGTCACGATGCCGGAGCCTGATGTCAAGCGCGTGCTGGACTTCGTGTCCGACGATCATCGGCTGGAGAATGTGCGCACGGTGGTGATCACGCGAAACGACGGCACGGGCGACCACCAGAAGTGGATGCGGCGCGCAGCGGCAGAAGTGGTGTACGAAGGACACGAGCATCCGGAGGCGCTGCTCAACGATCTTCGCGGCGCGCTCACCACGCTCGGGGCGACCGTGGAGCAATAGGCGAGATCAGCCACCCTCTCCGCATGTGCAAGACCGCCGGCGGGCGGCGTCCCATGAGTGTGCGGGCCATTTCGGCCCGCCGCTCACGCCGAGGACGACATGCGGAGTATATCGGTCCTACTGTGCGCAGCCGCGCTGCTCGCCGCGTGCAATCGCGGCAACGCGCTCCCCAAGGAGAGCCGCGCGCGAGACGAGGTCATACCAGAATCGACGCCGGCGCGTAACGACGCCCCCGCGCTGCAGCAGCTTCAGGTGAGCGGCGCCAATCTCAGGAAGTCTGAGATGGCGATGCCACTGGATGCCACCACCCGGATGCCGTCGACGCGCGCAGCGAGCGACTCGGTCGTGAGCTCGATGATCATTCGCACGGGACAGGCGAGCGTCGAAGTCGACTCGCTCGATCGCGGCATCCGCGCAGTTCGAACACTCGCAGGGCGCGTGGGCGGCTACATCGCGAACAGCTCGATCACAGAGGGCACGGACCAGATGCACTCCGCGACGCTCGAGATCAAGATTCCC
>DATGDQ010000185.1:0-1687 GCA_035310785.1 Gemmatimonadaceae bacterium
GCGCCACCGAGATTCCGCACTACGTCACGAAGAGCGGATACACGGAAGAGGAAAAATCGCGCGAGAAAGTTGGCGACGTCGTGGACGGGGGCCGGATCGCGTACGTCCCCGTCACGCGCGGGGAGCCGACGTGGCTGTCGCTCTTTCCGGGCGACACCGTGCATGCCCCGGGGCTGACACGAGTGAATGGATGGAGCGACGACGGAAGCAAGGCGCTCGTGTTCACGATCAGCTCGGACTGGAAGACACGCTACATCTATACCGTGGGCGCAAAGGGCATACTCACCGCGCTCGACACGCTGCGGGATAGCGCATGGGTGGATGGCCCCGCGCTCGGCGAGGCGGGCTGGCTGGACGGAGGAAAGCGGATCTGGTTCGTGTCGGAGGCGGACGGCTACGCGCATCTCTACTCGATGGCGGCCAATGGGGGCGAGCGGAAACAGCTCACGAGCGGCAAGTGGGAGGTGGACGACGTCGCACTGTCGAACGACAAGCGCACGTTCTATCTACACACGAGTGAGGAGTCGCCGTTCGAGCAGCAGTTCTATCGGATGTCGGTCAACGGGGGCGCGCGCACGCAGATCACGAAGACGAGTGGCGGTCACACCGTGGTCGCATCACCGAACGAGATGCTGCTGGCGGATGTGTACTCGACCTCCAACCGGCCGCCCGAGCTGTATGTGATGCGCAATCAGCCGGGCGCGGCCGAGACCAGGCTCACGCTCTCTCCTACCGCAGAGTGGCTGAGCTTCCCGTGGCTCGTGCCGGAGATCGTGATGGTTCCCGCATCGGACGGCGTGCAGGTGCCGGCGCGCATCTACCGTCCGAAGGACATGAACGCCCAGCCGAACGGAGCCGCCGTGATCTTCGTGCACGGCGCGGGCTATCTGCACAACGTGAATCACTATTGGTCCTACTACTTCCGCGAGTACATGTTCAATCAGCTGCTCGCGTCCAGGGGATACGTCGTCATCGACATCGATTATCGCGGATCGGCTGGGTACGGACGCGATTGGCGCACTGCGATCTACCGCCACATGGGCGGCCGAGATCTGCAGGATGAGGTCGACGGCTCGAGGTATCTGCACGACCGGTTCGGCATTGATCCCAAGCGCATCGGCATCTACGGAGGAAGCTACGGCGGGTTCATGACACTCATGGCGCTGTTCACGGAGTCGCCGCACTTCGGCGCAGGGGCGGCCATTCGTTCGGTAACCGACTGGGCGCACTACAACAACGAGTACACGTCGCAGATCTTGAACACGCCCGAGAAGGACAGCGTTGCCTACAGACAGTCGTCGCCGATTTATTTTGCGGAGGGACTCCAGGATCCTCTGCTCATGCTGCACGGCATGATCGATGACAACGTGCACTTCGAGGACGTCGTGCGGCTCTCTCAGCGTTTGATCGAGCTGGGAAAGACGAACTGGGAGCTCGCCGTGTATCCTGTCGAACGGCACGAGTTCGTGCGTACGTCGAGCTGGCAGGACGAATACCGCCGCATCTACGAGCTCTTCGACCGCACGATCGCACATCCGCACGATGCGAGCTCCACGCGCTGAGTCCGTGAGGCATCAGCCCGGGCTCATCGTCCGCCTCGCTCGTGCGTTGCGTGTGATCATCGGCGTGCCGGACTACGCGCGATACCTCGCGCATCAGCGCGCGAAGCACCCCGATGCGACACCGC
>DATGDQ010000186.1:0-2203 GCA_035310785.1 Gemmatimonadaceae bacterium
GCGCGCGCCGCGGCGCCGCGCGACACGAGTCTCGCCACACTCGACTCGACGCTCACGGCGCGAGCGCGCTAGGGCGATGAGCTCGCGGCCCTAGTGGTCGGCGGCGAGAGCCCGCTCGAGCGAGTGCATGCGTGCTGCGAAGGCCTCGTCGCCGATGACCGGCGTCGCGCCGCTCACCCCCACATCGTCGTCGAGCTTCACCCACGACACGCAGCCGGCGTAGCGGCGAGCCTCCGGTAGAAGTGCGACGGACGGTAGCTTCGCGATGCGCACCGCGACGACATGGACGCGGAGATCGTCTCGATACCGGAAGCGCGCTTCGACCGCGTTCCACGTGAGACCGTGCTCCGCATCGATGTCTCGCAGACGTTCGAGCTCCGTGACCTGCCACACTGCCGCGACGCTCGCGACATAGCGCAGCTCGATCATTCCTTCGGGCGGCCTGCTCGCGTGCGCCGCATCGAGCAGTGGATGAAAGCGCGCATCGAGCTCGTAGAGCTTCTCGTGAAAGAACGTCGGATAGAGGAGAAATCGATCGTGGCGTACGTCGAACCCGGCGCGACGCTCGCGAATGCCGCCCTTGCGGATCATCGCGATCAGCTCGCCGCGCCCCATCGCGTCGACGAGCACGGCCCACTCCTTGAGCGCAACGCGCTCCGCCTCGAACGTGCCGGCAGGCTCGCTCGTCACGCGCGATGCTCCTTCCACCAGGCGAATGCGTCGGGGATGCCGACTTCAGGACGCATGGTAGGAGCCCAGCCGAGCTCCTTTCGCGCACGCTCCGACGAAAACGGATTGTCGCGGCTGAAGGTATCGACGGTGCTCGGCAGCTGATGCGCCATCGCGTCCCGATGTGCGAGACGCGCGACTCCAGCCAGCGACGCGAAAACGACACGCGCGACGGGCACGGGAATCGAGACGCCGCGAACACGGCGTCCGAGTCCGTTGGATCCGAGCTGTACCATGTCTGCAACCGTCACCGGAAAATCGTTGGCGAGATTGAACGCCCTCCCGCCCGCGGCCTCACAGCGCGCGGCGCGAACGGCTCCGTCCGCGACCGCCGATGCGTGGACGAGCGACATTGTCGATCGCCCACGTGCGAAGAGCGGGAAGAAGCCCGTGCGCATTACGCGCGCGAATCTCGGCACCAGCTGGCGGTCGCGCCGCCCGTAGATCATGGGCGGACGAATCGCGGTGGCCCACAGCTCACCGGTCGCGTGCGCGTCGAGTACGAGATGCTCCGACTCGCGTTTGGAACGCGCATAGTAGGCATCCTCGTCGAGCGGTCCGAGCGGCGTGTCCTCATCGGTGGGAGTGTCTCGATAGCGCGCGCCGCTGCCGTACACCGCGACGCTGCTGGTGTGCACGAGGCGGGCCTTCGCGGCGGCCGCCGCATCGACGACCGCGCGTGTGCCATCGATGTTGGTGCGCTCAAATCGACTCCAGCTTCCGCTGGCGGCGATGAGCGCGGCGCAATGAAAGATCGTGTCGCATCCGGCCACGGCCGCGCGCAGCGACTGCCCATCGAGAATGTCGCCCTGGGCGAGCTCGGCTCCGAGCTCGCTCAGCCACGCCGCCGACGTTGCATCTCGCACCAGCGCGCGCACGCTCCACCCGTCCGCGATGAGGCGCTCGGTGATGTGCGAGCCGACGAGACCCGTCGCGCCGGTGACGAGCGCGCGACTCACTCCCGCGCGAACGGCAGCGAAACGACCTGCCCCTGGGTCGTGGCGCTTTCTCCTTCGACGTTGACCGTGCTCTCGAGCTCGATTTCGCGGCGCACCATGATGAGCGCGATCGCGCCCATGCGGGGCGACAGTGCACTCGAGCGTACGTCTCCGATCTGCTTGCCTTCGAGCGAGAGGACGGCCGAGTGCTCCTGTGGAGGCTCGCTGTGCCCGAGCCTGAGTCCTCGGAGATGACGATTGACATGACCGCGGAAGTGAATTCGCGCGACCACCTCCTGTCCGGTGTAGCATCCCTTCGTGTAGGAGATCGCATGCAGCTCTTCGAGATTCGCTTCCTGCGGAATGGTCGTCTCGTCGATGTCGATCCCCCACTCGGGGCGGCCGTTCTCGATGCGCGCGATCTCCCACGCGAGGAGCCCGCCGGGCGTCGCGCCTCCAGCAACGAGGCGCTGCCAGATCGGGCCGAACGCATCCGAAGGGAAAAAGACTTCATAGCCATCGGCGCCGAGATCGGC
>DATGDQ010000187.1:0-6693 GCA_035310785.1 Gemmatimonadaceae bacterium
GATGACCGTGAACGGTTTTCCATCCACCGCCACGATCTTGCCGACCGCGTCGCTCTGATCGAACAACGCCTCCTTCATCTTGTCGTTGACGATGATCACCTGATCGGCGTTCGCATTCTCGTTCTCGGTAAAGCTGCGCCCGGGCGCGATGTCGCCACCGTCCACGTCCGTCCAACCAGCCGTGTACGCGTCCACGTTCACGGACGGCAGGTTCCGATCGTGGTACTTCACCTGCGCGCCGCTTCCCACGTGCGCGATCACGCCGTGAATCGAGGGGAGCGTCGCGATGGTGGCCGCCTCGTTGATCGTGAGGGGGGCATGATGACGCCAGGGGCAGCTGTCCGCTGAGCCGTTGCAGTTGTTCAGCCCCATCGGCCAGCGCGTCACGTAGAACGTCGTCGGACCTGCGGCCTCGAACGACTTCGACACGCCCTCGTTGATGCCATGGATGCCCGCCGCCATCGCGGTGACCACGAAGACGCCGACCGCGATCCCGAGGATCGTGAGTGCCGCGCGAACCTTGTTCGTACGAATGGCATCGAGCGCGATGAGCACGCCCTCGCCGAGCGAGTGAATCCTGCTCACGAGCTTCATCAGTCGCTCCGAAGCGCGAGAATGGGATCGAGCCGGGCCGCACGGCTGGCGGGATACACGCCTGCGATGATCCCGACGGTTCCTCCGACAACCACCGACACCGCCACGGACCAGAGCGCCACACTCGACGGCATCGACGGAAACAGGAACCGGACGAGTGCCGACAGGCCGAAGCCCAGACCGATGCCGAAGATCGCGCCGACGACGCTCAGCGTTGCCGACTCCACGAGGAACTGCGCGAGAATGTCGCGCCGCTTCGCGCCGAGCGCCTTGCGGATGCCGATCTCGCGCGTGCGATCGGCGACCGCCACGAGCATGATGTTCATGATCACGATCGCACCCACGACGAGGCCGATCGCCGGCAACACGAGGCTTCCGATCGTGAGCGCCTGCTTGATGCTCTGCCACCCCGACAAAGCGGACTCGGATGTCTCGAATACGAAGTCATCCGGCTCCGACGGATGCAGATGGTGCCGGCGGCGCATCACCTCGCGCGCCCGCTCCTGCGCATCCTGCTGGATCATGTTCGTCGTGCCCTGCACGAGCACGCCGTACAGCCCACGGCGCGACTTCGTCACGCGCTTGAGATCCGAGTGGAACGGGCCGATCACCTGTCGATCGAGCGACAATCCGAACGTGCTTCCCTGTTTCTGAAGAACGCCGATCACGCGGAAGGGAAGCCCCTCGAGCCTCAGCTCGCGCCCCAGCGGATCGATGTTCGGGAAGAACGTATCCGCCGTCTCCTTGCCGATCACGACCACCGGCGCGCCGACCATCTCTTCCTGCTCGGTGAACACGCGACCACGCTCGACGTCCAGATTCTTGATGAAGAAGTAGTCCGCCGATACCGCCGCGACGAGCGACTGTGGGCCACCGTTCCGGTACTGCGTGGACGGGCTGCCCCAGGTCATGTCCTGAATGGCCCAGCGCGTTTGCGGCGGAAGGGCATCGCGCACCGCGTTTGCATCCTCGACCGTGATCTGCGGACGGCGCTGCCACTCGCGCCACGTCGCCTCGGTGACGTCGCCCATGTTGAAGTCGGGGAAGCGTCGCAGCGTGAACGTGTTCACGCCGAGGAACTTGGCCGCGAAGTCCTCCTCCATGTACTTCGACATCCCGTTCACGATCGACACCACCGCGATCAGAAACATCACGCCGATCGTGACGCCCAGCAGCGTGAAGAAGCTCTTCAGCTTCTGCACCCGGATCTGCGTCAGGGCGAGTCGGATCGCATCGAGGAGCGACATGGATTCCCTACGCGCTGCGCGCGCTGAGCGTGGCGAGGAATGTTTCGCGGGTTTCGTCCGAGGAAACACGGCCATCGCGAAGCACGACCACGCGCCGCGCGTGCGCCGCAATGTCCTGCTCGTGCGTCACCATGATCACCGTCTGCCCGGAGGCCGAGAGCTCCTCGAACACACGCATGATCTCCTCGGATGTCGTGCTGTCCAGGTTTCCGGTCGGCTCGTCAGCGAGCAGAATGGCCGGACGGTTCACGAGCGCGCGCGCGATCGCCACACGCTGGCGCTGTCCGCCCGAGAGCTCGTTGGGCCGGTGATCCATGCGATCGGCGAGCTGCACGCGCGCGAGTGCCTCCTTCGCGCGCGTCTTGCGTTCCGCCGAGCTGACGCCGGCGTAGACGAGTGGAAGCTCCACGTTCTGGAGCGCCGTCGCGCGAGGCAGAAGATTGAACGTCTGGAAGACGAATCCGATCTCGCGATTGCGCACGCGCGCGAGCTCGTCGTCCGCCATGCGTGACACGAGAACGCCGTTGAGCCAGTACTCGCCCGCACTCGGCGTGTCGAGACACCCGATCAGGTTCATGAGCGTGGACTTGCCCGAGCCGGACGGCCCCATGATCGCCACGTACTCGTTGCGACGAACGGCCAGCTCGACGCCGCGCAGCGCATGCACGATCTCGCCGCCCATGTCGTAGTCCCGCGTGATGCCGCGGGTGACGATCACCCAGTCCGACGAAGGCGCGACGCCGGGAGCGCTGGTGACGACCCGGCGCTCCGCCGTCGTGCTCATCGGAATGTCCTGCTCGATCAGGCTCACGGTTTGATCTCCTTCTTCTTGTCGTCCTTCTTCATCTCCTTCACGGCAGTGCTGTCGTGCAGCGTGCGAATGGCCTGGTAGCTGCCCGCCACCACCGTCTCGCCCTCGCGCAATCCGCTCAGCACCTCGAAGTATTCCTCTCCGGGGATGCCCACCTTCACGGGACGGAACATGACCCGCCTATCCGGCCCGACGACGAACACGCCCTCCACATCCTTCTGCGCGATGTCCTTCGTGGCCTTCTTGCCGAGGATCACCGCAGCGGAGTCGCGATTTTCGTTCGCCTCGTGCTCGCGCACCGTCAGCGCGATGATCGGAATGCTCAACACGCTCTTGCGCGAATCCCAGACGATCTTCGCCGTGGCGGAGAAGTCCGGACGCGTGTCCACCGGCGGATCGAGCAGCTGCACACGCACTTCATAGTCTACCGCCTGGTCCGATGATCCGGTGGTGGTCGTCCCCGCCGCGACCGCGCTGTGCGCGATCTCCGTCACCTTCCCGCGGAACGTCGTGTCCGGGAACGCGTCGATCAGCACCTGCGCCGTATCGCCCACGTGCAGCCGCGCGACATCGGTCTCGTCGACCTTCACCTTGGTCTCGAGCACGGACATGTCGCTGATGGTCAGGAGGAGCGCCGCATCCTTGTTGAACGTACCGGGCACGGCTGTCTCACCCTGCTGCACTGCCAGACGCGTGACGCGGCCGCTCATCGGCGCGAGAATGGTCGTTTTCGCCAAACTCGACTGCGAGTTCTGCAGCGCCGCGTTCATCTGGTCGACGACATGCTCGGCCGCCTGATACAGCGCGTTGTTCACGTCCACGGTGGTCTTGAGCTGCTCGATCTGCTCTGCGGAGATCAATTCGGGGTTCGCCTTCACGATCTCGGACGACCGGCGATACGCGTTCTGTGACTGCTCCAAATTCGCCTTGGCCCGGGCGAGATCCGCCCTCGCCGAGGCGACGGCGGCCGCGCCCCGCTGCACCTCCGCCTGGTACGTGGCCGGATCGATCTGCAGGAGGAACTGTCCCTTGGTCACCATGTCGCCCTCTTTCACGGAGAGCTTGACGATGCGGCCGCTCACGTCGGAGGCGACATCCACCTTCGTGTGCGGTTGCACCTGGCCACTCGCAGTGACGTAGGCAACGAGATCCCGCTTCTGCACCTTCTCGAGGCGAACCTCGACCGGCTTGTCTCCGCGCTTGAAGGCGGCGAGGACCAGCACGCCGGCCAGAAGGAGTCCTCCAACAACCGCGGTTATCGCCTTTCCCCGTCGAGTCATCTGTCGCTCCGATTAGCGCAATGGACGGCCGACCGCCGCTTCCAGAGCGGCGAAGGCCTTGTGGAAATCATAAACCGCGTTGATGCGATCACTCTCCGCCTGCTCGAACTGCGTGCGTGCATCGCTCACATCGAGAAAGGGAGCGAGCCCCACCCGGTATCTCTCTTCCGCCAGCCGGAGCGCCTCGCGAGCCTGCGCCGCCGTCCGCTCCTGCAATGCCACCTCCTGCGCCTGCGCCTGCAAGGTCAGATACGCACCCGTTACCGTGGCCCTGGTCTTCAGCTCCTGCGCGCGGATCACGTATTGCGCGTCGTTGCGCGATGCCTCCGCCATCTCTACGCGCTGCTCGCGCTGGAAGTTGTCGAAGATCGGCAGCGACAGCGTCGCGGTGACCTGGAACGGCTGCTTCGTGAATCCGAACGGGAATGCATTGTTCTGTTGACGGATTGCCGCGGCTTCCGCAGCGGGAAGCGAGCCATCGGGCATCAGCGGACCACAGCGACTCGCGAGACTCGCCAATCCTGCGCCCACGCGAATCGAGTCCTGTGTCAAGCAGCTCGCCCTGTTCGCGGCCGCCTGACCGATGAGAAAATTCGGATTCGTGAATGTGTTGGTGTAGCCGCCAAGACCCGTCGACACCTGCAGCGTGGGCAGGTACGAGCCGCGCGCGGCCTTCACGCCGAGCTTCGCCGACTCATCGCGCGTGCGCGCCGCCTGCAGCGCGGGATTGTCGGCGCGCGCGAGCTCCAGCACGGAGTCCACTGTGAACGTCGGCGTCTTCACCTCGTACGTCGTGGTGAGACGCGTGTTCTGCGGCGCTTCCACCCCCATGTGCTGAAACAGGGTGAGTCGATCGACCGCCACCTGGTTCTTCGCGCGAATGGCCAACACCTGCTGCTTGCCCAGATTCACTTCGGCCTTCGAGACATCGAGTGAGATTCCGGAGCCCACCGAGAGCTTCGCCTTCGCCAGCTGCAGCGCAGTCTGCGCATTCGCGATGAGGGAATCCTCGAGCTGTGCCTTCGCCTGGTCGCCGAGCACCGTGAAGTAGTCCTGCGCGATCTGCGACCGGACGGTCGACATGGAGCTCGTGACATCGGCGTCCGCCGCGCGCACGTTCGCGGACTCGATCTTCGGATTCAGAAAGGTGCTGGTGCCGACGTTGTACGTCAGCCCGATGAAATACGAGGACTGCTCCGAGTTCGACCCGTTGCCGAAGGAGAAGCCGTTGCTCGAGAGCGTATTGCCCTGCGCGAGATAGAGTCCCTGCAGCTGCGCGTCCGCGCGCGGCAGGAGAGCACCATAGGCGGAGCGGCGCTTGGCCACCGCCGTGCGCCGGGCCTCGACGATCTGCAGGTGATCGGGGCTGTTCTTGGTGGCGATTGCCATCGCCTGCTCGAGCGACAGCTCCGGCCCGCCGGTGGAGTCCACCGATTGGGCACGGGCGCTCGAGAATGGCAGAACTGCAGCCACGGCAACAAGAGCGGCCGTGACGACTGACGTGAACTGCATTGATTCCTGTCCTCGTGTCCGAAGTCACGCCCAATACGGCGCGAATCGGCAGGAGGTTTCAGGAGTTGGCCATTTGTTCGCGGGCGCGAGGCCCTAACGCTGCGGAAGACGCTATCGCGGAAGCTCGTCGCGCGTGGCGGTGATGTTGGTACTGTCGAGCTGAACCTTGAGCACGCGACCCTGTGCGTCGGCCCACACCTGGCGCGTGGCGCCCCCGGGCTCCTGAATGGTGTAGTGGCGGGCTTCCACAGATGTCGTCCCGACGCGCACCTGCTCCGTGGCGCCGGCCTGGATCTTCATCGTCTCCTGCGTGTTGCGGCGCGGAATGACGACCGGGATCGTCGCCGAGCCGCCGCGCGCGCGCTGCACGAGGAAGTAGTACTGGTGGAAGATGTCGTCGTCCAGAATGAGTGCACCATCGGACACGATGTACTCCTTCGACGACTCTCCCTTCGCGTTCTTGAGCTGCGCGCTGAAACGGCCGCCGCCGATTCGGCCGCGAAGCCGCTCCACATCGGTGCCGGTGCGCACCTCGACCTGATAGGCGAGCGGCGAGAACGACGTATCCGTGCGCAGCGCGGGAGCGAGATGCTCTGTGTCGAATGTCACAGTCGCGTTCGCGACCATGACATCGCCTCCGGGTCCGCGCGTGCGGCGAATCGTGAACGACTCCTGGCCGATGCGGTCGGAAGGGCGCGTGCCGCCACGGGTGATCGTGAAGGAGCCCTCATCCACAGTAGTGACCTGGGCGGGGGCGAGGCTCGGCAGTGCGAGCAAGAGCGCGACGACCAACGAGAGTGTGCGCATGTCAGGAATATTATACCCGCGGCGCAGGGAACGGTTCATTCGTCGGGAGCGGGCGTGAGGAAAATGCGCTCGCTGATGCGCTGGCGAATGCGCTCGTACATCGCGCGGCCCTTCTCGGCAGTGGCGAGCGATGGCCGGCCGATCGACCCCGCGCTTTCCTTCGGGACGCGCAAATGACCGCGCCGGTAACGACGCAGCTGCTCCCGAGTCAGCATGAAATCCTGCGCCCAGTCCATGCGCACGAGATGCGGCGCGAGATAGAGCATCAGCGAGGTATCCGCCTCGTCGCCATGCATGTGCTCCGCCTGGCCCTCGAGCAGGTCCCCGAGCGGAATCGCATACAGATCGACGACTCGCACGCGTGCCTCCCGCGTGACCACGGTGCTGAGCGCATCCTGGTGCGGATCGTGATCGTGCGCGGTGATGAGGATAAATTCCCTGA
>DATGDQ010000188.1:0-18099 GCA_035310785.1 Gemmatimonadaceae bacterium
CATTGGCTGCATGATGCTCACGGGCTGAATATCGTTGCGTCTCGCGCTCACGCAATGCCGACGTCGCTCGAGCGCTCTCCGGCATCACACCACAGATGAACAGTCGCGTAGCTGCGCCACGGACGCCACGGCTGCGAGAGCACCTCCGCACGGGTCGCACTCACGCGGCCGAGCGCGTTACGCAGCGCGACGTCCTCCTTGGGGAACGCATCGGTCCATCGGAGGGCGCGCATGGCTACGTAGTGCGCGGTCCACGCGCCAATGCCCGGAAGCCCGAGCAGCTGCGCGATCACCGGCTCAGCGACCGCGCCCGCGTCGAGCGTCAGGCGACCGCTCCCGATCTCCTGCGCAACGGCAACGATGCTTCGTGCGCGCGTCTGGATGATGCCGAGCGAGGCGATCGAATCGATGGTCGCCGCGGCGACGCGCGAGGCCGAGGGCGAGAGGTGAGTGAGCTCCGGGAACGGCGTGCCGATCGGGTCGCCGAACGCAGCTGCGAATCGGCCGGCGATGGTGGTCGCCGCCTTCACGGTGATCTGTTGGCCGAGGATCGCACGAGCGACGAGCTCGAAGCCCTCGAACGCGCCCGGAACGCGGAGCCCGGGTCGCCGCGCCACGGCCGCGCCGAGTACGGGGTCCGCGGCGAAGTGAGCCGAGATGAGCTCCGGATGCGCGCGAAGGTCGAAGAGATCGCGAAGCCGATCGATGAGCACCGGGAGCGCGGGCGCGAGCGAGGGCGAGCTCTCCACGAGCAGTGCGCGAGTGTCCGGCTCATCGCGAACACCAATCCAGCCGGCGTGCGGACCGAGTCGCACGGTACGGAGATAGACAGAGTCGTTCACCATCTCGACGCCTTTGACGGATCGCGCCGTCAGGAAGCGCAGCATTCGCGGCCAGTCGAACGGCGCGTGATAGGCGAGGCGCGTGATCGTGCTCACAGCGCGTGCGACGTCAGCAATCGGATGCTATTCTTTGGGCTCGCCACTCCGGAGACCGATCTGTGAACACGCAGCAGATGCTGGAGAAGCTCGACAAGGCGTGGAAGGAGTTCGAGCAGTCGTATGCCGGGCTCACGCGTGAGCAATTGATGATCCCGAACGTCACGGGGAAGTGGTCGATACGCGACATCATCGCGCACGTCACGTGGTGGGAGGAGGAGGCGCTCAAGCACATGCCCGTCATTCTGCAGGGCGAGCGTCCGCCGCGCTATTCCGACAAATATGGCGGCATCGATGACTTCAACGCGATCATGACGGTGAAGCGCAGCCATCTCACTCTGGATGAGGTGCTGGCGCAGCATCGGGAAGTGCACGAGCGACTCGTGGCGTACGTGCGTGCAGCGCCCGAGGAGCTCTGGGCGAGCGAGACGAAACTCCGCCGGCGTCTACGGCTCGATACCTTCGGCCACTATCCGGTACACACGAACGCCATTCGCGCGTGGCGGCAAGCGCACGATCAGTAGGCTGAAGGGAACGCGTAGATCGGAATCGTATCGGGCACGGTCCCGACGATCAGCGTGATCTGCTGGTGCGGCGAGAAGGTCAGTGCGCTCAGGTCACCGGTGTATTCGGTGCTGTCGACGAATGCGGTCACGGTGCCGGTGAAACCGGCAACGTTGCTGCGCGTCAACGACTGACCCCAAATGTCGAAGAACTGGCCCAGCGTGAAAGCCGCCGAGTTCGGGGCCTCGACGTGGATGATGCCCGTGGCGTCGTGCGTGTGCAGCCAGTAATAGCATCCGGCGGCGACCACGAAATTCTGAATGACGAACGGATTGCCGACGCCGACCGCCATCGGTATCGCGCGCTGCTGGCCGTTGGCAATCAAGGTGAGATGCGCGTGGATGTGGTAGGTCGGCGTCGACGTGTCACACGCGATGCCATCCACCGTCTGTCCCTGCCCGCCGGTCGAGCTGTCTCCCGACGCATATGTCGCGGTGCCGATGGTTTGACCGGCTTCGATCGGAAGCGGCGCGCTGAACTTCGGTCCGGAGGGAGTGAGCGGATTCTTGCTATCACTCGAGCACGCAACGGCGATGCTCGTCGCAATCGCGAGCGCAAACGCTGCAATTCGTTTCGAACCTGCGCGAGCTGACATGTCCCTTTCCCGGTGGAAGGCTGGCTTCGCGTACGCGCAACTGGAATCGACCGCTGATAACAGGCCGATTCACGAGTGCGCGCAGGCATTCCTCATTGGACGCGCAGTGCCCGCGTCATGTCCTGTTGATGTCAGGAAGCATGCCACGAACGGTGCGCTCGCCAAGCCAGAGCTCGCCACCCCCCCCTACGCGCGCACGCGATAGCTCTGCGCGTAGCTGCCTGGCGTCACACCAAGCACGCGCTTGAACTGGCGTGTGAGGTGACTCTGGTCGCTGAATCCCGTCGCGAAGGCGACGTGCGAAATCCGCGCGCCCGCTCGGAGCAAGAGCTTCGCGCGCTCGACGCGAACGAGCTCGAGGTATCGATACGGAGTCACACCATAGGAGCGGCGGAACTGCCGAATGAAGTGATACGCGCTCATCTCCGCCACGATCGCGAGGTCGCCGAGGCTCACGCGCTCCGCGTAGTGCGTCTCGAGAAAATCTCGCGCTCGCCGGAGCGCGCGCGGCGATGTCGGTCGTGCCGGCGATGCCGGCTGAACCGCGTGTCGTGCACACATGGCCTGCAGCGCGTCGATGAGCGCGGTTTCCTGATGCAGCGGATCGGCGTTCCGCTCGAGCAGCGCATGCACGCGCGCGAGACGAACCGCGAGCTCAAGGTCCGACGCGCTGGTGGCGACGAATCGCGGCGGTGAGTCGCAGCTGGTGGCGCGACGCATGATGTCGCGCGGAAGGTAGAACATGCGATAGCTCCATCCCTCCGCCGTGAGAGGCTCGCCAGTGTGGACCTCACCAGGCTCGATCGTGATCAGATCGCCCTGCATGTGTGTCGACTCTCTGCCCCGTGCAACACACCTCGCGGCGCCACTCTCCATGACGCCGATGGCATACGTGTCATGCAGGTGTGGTGCGAACCGCTGGCGAACGTACTTCCCTCGAAGGATCTCGAACGAAGTGCCCGAGTGGACGACGGTAACGTGAGCGACTTCCTCGCGAGGGAGCATCACGCCAACCTGGTGTGAGGAATACGTTCGTAACAGGATTCGAACAGTTTCCGAGCAATATCGTTCTAAGCCTGGTCGTGCACGGAGCCCATCTTCCCTACGCCGGACGTCACGACGAAGGTTTCATCCTCATCCCGAGCGTGCCAGTGAGAGCCACGATTCGTTTCGCTGCGATTCGCCGACTTGTCATGATGGGCCTCGCCTCCATCCTGTCTGCCGGCTCCGCCCCGGCGCAGGGCTCCTCGCCCTACCCCTCCGTGCTCTCGTTCCGCACCGTGAAAGTCGCCGATGGGGTGTACGCGTTCATTACCCCCGAAGAGCGCACCGGATTCCAGTCGGGCAATTCGATCGCGATCATCGGCGACGACGGCGTGCTCGTGTTCGACACCGGGAACATCCCGGGGTCCACGCGCCGGCAGATCGCGGAGATACGCAAGCTCACGGACAAGCCCGTGCGCTACGTCGTGAACTCCCACTGGCATCCCGACCACAATCTCGGGAACAGCATCTACCGCGCGGAATTTCCGGGTGTGCACATCATCGGCACGTCGGCCACTCGTGCGGGAATCCTCGAGCGCGTCCCGACGTACGTCGGGCAGATGAAGAGCTTCGCGCCCACCGATTCGCTCATGAAGCTGCGCCTCTCGACGGGCAGAATGCGCGACAGCAGCAAGATGCCGGACAACGTGAGGCAGGTGTGGACGCTCGTGGTCAGGGACTACGCCGAGTTCATGCCGGAGGTGCTGCAGACGAAACCATCACCGCCCGATATCATCGCCGACGACAGCCTCACCGTGCTTCTCGGAAACCGGAAGGTGAAGATCGTGAGCCCGGGCCGCGGCAACACCGCGGGCGACACGTACATCTATCTGCCCGATGAGCGCGTGCTCCTCACCGGGGATCTGGTGACCTTTCCCGGCCCTTTTCCAGGTACGGCGTTCTTCGGCGACTGGATCCGGGATCTCGATGAGCTGAAGTCGCTCCATGCCTCGGCGATCGTCCCCGGACATGGCGACGTGCAACACGATTACGTGTACGTCGACATGGTGCGCGAGCTGCTCGTGTTCACCCGCGACCAGGCTCGGGACGCAGTGCTGCGAGGAGTGCCGCTGGATACGCTGCAGAAGCAGATCGACTTCGCGCCCTTCATCAAGCGCTTCTGCAATGACGACGTCGTGCGAACGGATGCCTTCAAGAGCTTCTACCCATCGCAGGCGGTGAAGCGCGCGTACGAAGAGGCGAGCTTCGAGATCCAGGGAGCGATTCCGAAGCCCGGAGAGTAGTCGATGTTCTGAGCCGGATCTTCTTCGGCACCGCCATCGCGCCTCCCAGTGCCGCAAGCAGCGGCCACTCTATCGTCCAAGGCATGTCGAGCCACCGTGTGTGAATTACCCTGATGCCGAGGGCTCGTAGCAGCTTGCGCAATTACGAGTCCTCGCACGCTCCCCTGTCCGCATGGGCGGGAGCATCACTGCACCAACGTCTCGGGGGTTGGACGCCGCCGCACGACGCGTGTATGTTGGCATCGTCAGATCCCTCCGCAGTTCCCAGCGACATTCCACCGAGACGAGTATGCGTCAGAGCGAGATTGCCCGACGCCAGTTTCTTCGCGTGTCCGCCAACACCGTCGGCGGCCTCTGGCTCGCTGCGGCGCTCGGCGAAGTCGCGAGCGGTGCCGTGCTCTCCTGCTCACCGCCCGATCACTCCGGCGGCTGGCACACGTTCACAAATCCGGATGCCGCGGTCATGGATGCGATCGCAGCGCTCATCATCCCGACCGATGAGTCGCCCGGAGCGCGGGAGGCCGGAGTCGTGCAGTTCATCGATCGGTCGCTTGGCACCTTCGCGAAGGACCAGCAACAGCTGTTCGTCAAGGGGCTCGCAGACCTGAGGGCGCGCGTGCGTGCCGTACATCCCGGCGTCGATTCCTTCATCGAGCTCGATGCCGCACGGCAGACTGCACTGCTGCACGAGCTCGAGAGCTCGAAGTCCGAGTTCTTTGCCGCGATGCTCGCAGCCACCGCGGCGGGAATGTTCGCGGATCCCGAGTACGGCGGAAATCGCGACAAGATCGGATGGAAGCTGCTCGGATTCGACGATCGCTATTTCTGGGAACAGCCGTTCGGCTACTATGACCGGGATGAGGTCACGCGTGCGTAAGACCGCTCCCGACCAGCAGACTGGCGTCCGGTACGAGCCGGGCGACGAGGTCGACTTCGTGGTCGTGGGCGCCGGTGCAGCGGGTGGCGTCATGGCGCGCGAGCTCTCGCAGGCCGGATTTCGTGTCGTCGTGCTCGAGCAGGGGCCATATCTGCGCGCGGCGGACTTCAGACACGACGAGCTCGCGATCACCGCCATGGCAGCCCTCACCAACGACTGGCACACGCAGCCCAACACGTACCGCACCTCGTCCAACGAGGTCGCGAAGGAAAAGGGCGTCGTGAAGTACGGCCGTCTGGTCGGCGGCGGCTCCGTGCACTTCACGGCGAACTACTGGCGCTTTCACGAAATCGATTTCATCGAGCGCAGCAAGAAGGGCTCGATCGCCGGCGCCAACTTCGCGGATTGGCCCATGACGTACGCCGAGCTGGAGCCGTACTACACGAAAGTCGAATGGGAGATCGGCGTGTCGGGGCTTGCCGGTGCCAATCCCTTCGATTCGCCGCGCAGCCGCGGATATCCGTTGCCGCCGCTGCCGATCAAACCCGCCGGCGTGCTCGCTGAGCGCGCCGCGAAGAAGATGGGCTGGCACGCGTTCCCCGCGCCGATGGGAATTCTCTCGCAACCCTATCGCGGCCGCGCCGCGTGCGCGAACTGCGGATTCTGCGAGACGTTCGGATGCGAGATGAACGCGAAGTCGAGCACACTCGCCTCCATGATCCCCGACGCGGAGAAGACCGGCAACTGCGAGATCCGCCCGCACAGCTACGTGCGCCGGGTGGAGACGAATTCCGCAGGCCGCGCGACGGGCGTCACGTACTTCGATGCGAATCGCCGCGAGATCCTTCAGCGCGCGAAGTCGGTCGTGCTCTGCGCCAACGGCGCCGAGACGCCGAGGCTGCTGTTCATGTCGGAGTCCAGTCGCTTTCCGGATGGACTCGCGAATTCGAGCGGCTACGTCGGCAAGAACCTCATGTTCAACGGGGGTGCGTTCGCGGGAGGGGTGTTCGAGCACGAGATCAACGGCTTCAAGGGCGTCGTGGATTCGCGCGTCATCCAGGACACGTACGAGCTCGACCCCAAGCTCGGACTCGCCGGCGGCGGCGGCTTCGACTTTCGACACGACCTGTCGCCGATCGCCTTCGCGCTTGGCGGACTGCCCTTCGATGCGCCGAAGTGGGGCGCCGCGTACAAGCAGATGCTGCGCGAGTACTATACGCGCAGCGTATACGTGCTCGCGCACGCGACGTCGCTTCCCGTGGAGACGAACTCGATCACTCTCGACCCGTCGCTCAAGGATTCGTGGGGGCTGCCCGCGATCCGAATGACCTTTGCGGAGCATCCGAATGACGTCAAGCTGAACGAGTACATGCAGGACCGTGCGATGGACCTGCTCGATGCGGCCGGCGCGAAGAAGAGCTGGCGCTTTCCCCGCGATCCCTGGTTCCCGCAGGTGCATCTGCTCGGCACCTGCCGCATGGGGAACGACCCGAAGACGTCTGTCGTCGACAAGTACAACCGCTCGCACGACGTGCCCAATCTGTTCATCGTGGACGGGAGCAGCTTCGTGACCTCCGGACGCGGTCAGCCGACGATGACGATCCAGGCGCTCGCATTCCGCGCCGCGGAGCACGCCGCACGACTGGCCAGGCGAGGAGAGCTCAGCTAGCAGCGGGAACGCGGGAGGCGCGCAGAGTGCCCCTGCCCATGGCAGTCACGGAACTGGCTGCTCGTACGGCGCGAGCTGTTCCGCCACCGTCGCCTTGTCGCCGACGACGACCAGCGTCATCTGCCCGGGCTTGAGATACGTCTTCGTGATACGCTGCACGTCAGCTGGCTGCACCGCCAACACACGCTTGACGTAGCCGCTGAGGTAGTCGCCGCCGAGTCCCTGGAGATCGGCTTCGGCGAGCTGACTCACGATGCCGCCGCGCGATCCATTCCGAATCGTGAACAGTCCGATCATGTTGTTCTTGATGCCGTCCAGCTCCGCCGTGCCGGGCGCCTGATTCTGCAGCTTGTCGATCTCGCCGAAGATCTCCTTGAGCGACGCGCCCGTGAACTTCGTCGTCACATCGGCTTGCTGCACCCAGTACGCATCGTGCAGATGCGTGTCGATGGAGCTGAAGGGAGAATACGTATATCCCTTCGCCTCACGGATGTTGGTGGTGATGCGCGAGCCGAACGTACCGCCGAGCAGCGCGTCCGTCACTTCGAGCGCGGTGTAGTCCTTGGCGGTCGGATCAGGCACCGGCAGCCCGAGCATGATCGTCGACTGCACCGCGGCTGGACGATCGAGAAGCGTCACGCTGTGTCCCGTGCGTGGATGCGGCGGATTGACGGCGGGCGCACTGCCCGCCGGCCAGCTCTCGAAGGCCGCGCGCGCCGCCTTTTCCATCTGCGGCGCATCGAACACACCGACGACATAGAGATGCGCGCGCGTCGCGCCAAAGTTGTGCGCGTAGAACTCCTTCACCTGCGCGATCGTGTAGCCGCGAAGCATCGCTTCGGTGGGGAACAACCGACCATACGGGTGATCGCCATACAGCGTTCGCACGAATGCTTCCCTGGCGACCGATTGCGGCTGGCTCCGTGCAATCGCGACAGCACGTGCCTGAGTGGCCGTTACCCGCGCGAGCTCGCTCTCAGGGAAGCTGGGGCTGCGGAGCACCTCGGCCACCAGCGCCACCATTTCGGGCCCGCGCTCCGACAAGACCGCGCCGCCCACCAGCGTTTGGTCGTCGCCCACGGATGCGCTGAGATCACCTCCCATTCCCGCAACATCCGCGGCTAGTTGCGACCCAGTGCGCCTCGTCGTGCCCTCGCGCATCATGTCCGCGGTGACCTCGGAGAGCGCGATCTCGTTGCTCCCCTCGTCGATGTGGCCGGCTCGCACCGCGCAGTACACGGAGACTTTCGGGATCGTGCCGAACGGCACGAGCGTGATCCTCATTCCGTTCGGGAGTGTGAGCTCGCGCCGGGCCGGAAGCGTGAATGGCTTCGGCGTGCCGAGCGGAGGTGGTTGCTCGCGCCTGGTTTGTTGGGCTCCCGCACCAGCCGCGAGGAGAGACAACAGCGCAAGCACGCGTGCGGCGAATGGCTGACCGGCTCTTGTCATGATGGGCCCGCGCGTTAGCGATTGGCGGCAGGCTTCGCCGCTGGAACGATGAGCTCGACGGTGCGATTGGTCGGGCGGAGATACTCCCTGGCCGTTCGCTGCAGCAGCTCCGGCGTCACCTGCGCGAAGCCGCGCTCGAGTTGATTGATGAGGTTCGGATCGTTGTCGAACAGCGCGAACGAGGCGAGCAGATTCGCGCGTCCGAATCCGGCGAACTGCTCCATCTCCGCATAGAGTGAGGAACGCACCTTGACCAGCGCGCGGTCGAGCGTCGCCTGGTCCACGGGGGCGTTTTGCAGGGGCTCGATGGCCGCGTCGAATCCAGCGAGCAGATCGTCGCCCGACTTGTCCGTGTCGTGAAATGCCTGGATCTCCCAGAGCATCGGGCCCTGGTAGTCGAACATGTTGCCCAGCCCAAAATTGATTCCCGCATCGACGCTGCCGGTGAGCGCGCGCTTCTGCACGAGCTCCTGGTAGAAGCGCGAGTCGCGCCCCTGCGCCAGAATCTGATTCAGCACGCCGAACGCGTACCACTCGGGAGTCAGCCGATCGGGCACGTGGTACGCAAGGCCGATCGCCGGACGAGTCGCGAGCGAGTCGACGCGCGTGAATCGTTTCTCTTCGACCTGCCGCGGCTCGGTGAGATTGGGCTTCGGTGGCAGCTTCGCGGCCGGAATATTCGGAAAGTATTCCGCGATCCACCGCTTCGTGGCGGCAACATCCATATCGCCGGTGACCACGAGCACGGCATTGTTGGGCGCATAGTACGTGCGGAAGAACGTCGTCGCATCGGCGAGCGTTGCAGCGTCCAGGTCACCCATCTCGCCGTAGAAGTTGTGCGCGTTGTACCAGTTCGTGTTCGCGTGAACCGGCAGATCGATCCACGGGAATCCGCCGTACGGCTGATTGATCACGTTCACACGAACCTCGCTCTTCACGACGTCGCGCTGGTTGTTCAGGTTCGCGGTGTCGATGGCGAGCCCGCGCATGCGATCGGCCTCCGCCCACAGGATCCGGCGTACGGCGTGCGACGGAACCACCTGGAAGTAGTTGGTGAAGTCGAAGCGCGTGGAGCCGTTGAGAATCCCGCCGTTCTCCTCCACCAGACGGATGAACTGCAGCTTGCCGAGATTGCGCGAGCCCTGGAACATCAGATGCTCGAAGAGATGCGCGAATCCCGTTCGATCGCGCGGCTCGTTCCGAAATCCGATGTTGTAATAGACCGCCACGACGGCGGTTGGCACGGTGGCGTCCGGAGAGAGAACTACCTTGAGGCCGTTTGGCAGCGTGTAGTACTCGATCGGCACATGCAGCGTGGCGGCCGTCTTTCCATTCTGAGCGAAGAGCGGGCGAGCGAGCCCCGCCAGAACCAGAACGCAAAGCACCAAGAGAGATCGGCAACGACGGTGCATCATGAGTATCCCGTGAGCGGGCGAAGCATCGAGGTGAATGGCAAGGCTAGAGCGCGTGTAGAGGAGCGTCAAGCCAGATGGCGGTGCGGCCATTCGAGACTTCGCGCCGAGCACGTCCGCGCCGGCTATGCGGAGTGCTGACGGGTCCGGAACGGTCGATGGGCGCTTGCGGACTGGCGCCCCGCGATTTCATTGTCAACGTGGTTGGCGGCCGCGACCGGCCGTCGCGTTCACCCTCAGAGAGGATTCTGCATGCAGCGCTCCTTCGGCGCGGCACGAGCCATCCCGGCCGTCGCGCTCGCAATACTCGGCATCGTCACTTCCCTGCCAGCTCAGAAGAAGAAGGCGCAGGCACCGGCTCGCGCCGCGGCAGTCTCGCGCGACTTCCCCGATACGACGGCGCTCGGAGCGCTGCACTATCGCTACATCGGACCCGAGGGAAACCGCACGGACGCGATTGCCGGCGTGAAGGGCGACCCCAACATCTACTATGTGGGTGCTGCGAGTGGAGGGCTCTGGAAGACGACCGATGCCGGCGCGCACTGGAATCCCATCTTCGATGGGCAGCCGGTGTCGTCCATCGGCGCGATCGCGGTGGCGCCGTCGGATCCGAACGTCGTGTGGGTGGGCACCGGCGAATCGTTCATCCGCAGCCACATCTCGATTGGCTGGGGGATGTACCGGTCGACGGACGCAGGGAAGAACTGGACGCACGTGGGACTCGAGAACACGGGGCGCATCGCGCGCATCGCCGTCGACCCGTCCAATCCCGATCGCGTGCTCGTCGCGGCGCTCGGACATGCGTACGGTCCGCAGCCCGAGCGCGGCATCTTCCGCACGGTCGACGGCGGGAAGACGTGGGAGCGCGTGCTCTTCGTCAACGACTCGACCGGTGGCATCGATGTGCTGCTCGATCCATCGAACCCGCGAACGGTGTACGCGGCGATGTGGCAGATCGAGATTCACACCTGGGGTCGCACGAGCGGCGGCGCGGGCAGCAGCATCTGGAAGTCGACGGATGGCGGAACGACGTGGAAGCGACTGCGCGATGGTCTCCCGACGCGCCCATTCGGCAAGGTGGGGCTCGGCATCAGCCCCGCGATGCCCGAGCGCATCTACGCCGAGGTGGAGACGGGCGACGGAGTGCCGCGCGAGGGGCAGCCGTCCGACACGGGGCGGCTGTTCCGCTCCGATGATGCGGGGAAGAGCTGGCAGTTGATCAACTCCGATCTGCAGCCCGCGGGCCGCACCGCGTACTACGACAGAATGGGCGTCGAGCCCGACAACCCGAACGAGGCGTACTTCCTCGCGTCGAATTTCACGAAGACGCTCGATGGTGGAAAGACGATGATCGACTTGCCGGAAGAGCAGGTTCCGCGCGGCGATCATCACGACATCTGGTTCGATCCCTCGAACGGCGACCGCTTCGCCGTGGCGCACGACGGAGGGCTCGGGATCACCACCACGCGCGGACGAACGTGGCACCGCATCCAGCTTCCGATCGCGCAGATGTATCACGTGACGGTCGACAATCGCGTGCCGTACTTCGTCTATGGCAACAAGCAGGATGGCGAGTCGGCGATGGGTCCGAGCAACGGGAAGCAGGAATTCTTCGGAAGGGATGTCGGCATCTGGCGCGGCGAGTGGCGCTCGGTGGGTGGTGGTGAGAGCGGATGGGCGACGCCTGATACGGTCGACGAGAATCTCGTGTGGTCGAGCGCATCGGGGAGCGGATCCGTGGGGGGCATCGTCACGCGCTACGACGTCCGCACCCGCAACATTCACGAGGTCGAGGTCTGGCCGCAGGTGACCACGGGCACGCCCGCGGACAGCGTGAAGTACCGGTTCCAATGGACGTTTCCGCTCACGCTCTCGCCGCACGATCACAACACGCTGTACGTGGGGAGTCAGGTCGTGCACATGACGACGGACGGGGGAAATACGTGGAACGTGATCAGCCCCGATCTCACCAAGAACGACAAGTCGAAGCAAAAGATCTCCGGCGGACTCACGCCGGACAACATCGGCGTCGAGTATGGTGACGTCGTGTTCGCGATCGCGGAATCTCCGATCACGAAGGGTGAGCTGTGGGTCGGCACGAACGATGGGCTCGTGCAGCTCACGCGTGATGGCGGCAAGAGCTGGACGAACGTGACCGCGAACATCCCCAACATGCTTCCGTGGGGAACCGTCAGCACGATCGAAGCTTCGCGCTACAACGACGGCACGGCGTACATCACCGTCGACGGGCACCAGGTGAACAATCGGGATCCGTGGGTCTACAGGACGACGGATTTCGGCAAGA
Source organism: Gemmatimonadaceae bacterium (assembly GCA_035310785.1). Classification (GTDB taxonomy): domain Bacteria; phylum Gemmatimonadota; class Gemmatimonadetes; order Gemmatimonadales; family Gemmatimonadaceae; genus FEN-1250. The sequence continues at coordinate 12,098 of DATGDQ010000188.1, forward strand.
CGTGGACGCTCATCACCAAGGGAATTCCGAAGTCCCCGCTCTCGTACGCGCACGTGATCCGCGAGGATCCCGTACGCAAGGGACTGCTCTACCTGGGCACCGAGAACGCACTGTACGTCTCGTTCGATGATGGTGCGGAGTGGCAGCCGCTGCAGAACGATCTCCCGCACGCGCCGGTGTACGGGATGGTGGTGCAGCCGCATTTCCACGATCTCGTGGTGGCGACGTACGGCCGCGGCTTCTACATCCTCGATGATCTCACGCCGCTCGAGCAGTGGACGCCGGCGATCGCCGGAAAGAACGTGTCGCTGCTCAAGCCTCGCGATCAGTATCGCTACCGCACCGTCGCCGACCCGTTCACGGAGATGGATGACATCGTGGCGGGAAAGAATCCGCCGCCGGGCGCGCTGCTCAACTACTGGATCAAGCCCGGCACGAAGGACACGACGGCGAAGGACAGCGTGACGATCACCATCGCCAACGCCTCGGGCGCCGTCGTGCGGACGCTCAAGGCGCCCGCGAAGGCGGGTCTCAATCGCACTAACTGGGATCTGCATTCGGAGCGTACGAAGGAGGCGAGGATCCATGCGAGCCCGCTCTACGAAGAGTGGTTCAAGGTGAGCGAGGAGGGTCAGCGCGCACCGGGAGTCGGTCGCTATGCGATACTGGAGCCGCCCGGCACGTACACGGTGACGCTCAAGTTCGGTGGCGAGCAGGAGTCACAGCCGCTGGTGATCCTCAAGGACCCGAGCTCGGGTGGAAGCAATCAGGAGATCGCGACGCAGATGGAGAGCGAGCGGGGGATCGTCGCGGACATCAACGATGTCGCGACCCAGATCAATCAGCTCGAGGTCGTGCGTGGACAGCTCAAGGGTCTCGAGGACATCGCGGAGAAGGACTCCACCTACTCCGACTTGAAGGCGTCCACGGCACAGCTCAGGGACAAGCTCGTCACGGTGGAGCGACAGCTGTATCAGATGCAGCTCACGGGACGCGGGCAGGACGGAGTTCGCTGGCCGGCGCAGCTGGCCGAGCAGCTGTTGTATCTCGCCTCATCCGTCGGCGGCTCGGACTACGCGCCAACGGCATCGCAGAAGGAGGTGGCGCAGGTGCTGCACGCGCGGCTCGTGAAGGTGAAGGCGGAAGTGGAAGCGCTACTCAAGAACGATGTGCCGGCGTTCAACGAGCGGCTGCGCGGGCGTAGCGTGCACCCGGTGATCTCGAGCGGCCGGTAGCGCGGCGGGTGAGATCGGGGCGCGGGTAACGCCGCGCTCCGTACGCGCGTCAAGGATGCGGCGCATGCGGGTAATCCAGTATCGGTTGGTCAGCCGCTCCTGCACGTCTTCGCGAGTGAATGCATCGCCGTGCTCGCGATGCCAACGATGCAGATTCTGCTCGGAGATCTCGCGCCAGTCGTCCACGATGACCACGGGAAGTCCCTCGTAGAGCGCATCGAGCGACGAGCGTTTCACGATCACGATGTTGCCGAGTGCGAGCGATTCCCACGTCCGATGGCAGTCGAGGCCGTGACCGTGGGGGCTGATCACGAAGGCGTAGCGCGTCTTCTGGCGCCAGAGCTCGAGACGCGAGAGCTTCCGCGACTGGAACTCCACGCACGGGCTCGTGCGCAACAGCGCCTCGATCGTGTGCCTCGTCTCCCCGTGGAACGCGTTGTCACGTTTGTTGAAATGAAAGTCGGCGTGCGCGCGCACCAGGCGATCGACGTTCGATGGCATCTGCGTCCGCAGCTCGACGAGCTCCGCTTCCTGCTGATCGGGCGTCGCCTGCCAGTGGCCCCACTTGTGGCGGCCGCTGATCGTGTGAAAATCGAGCCCGATGGGAATGGGAAAGATCTTTCCGCTGTCGTCGCTGCCATCGTAGTTCTGCGAGAACCAGCAGACCACGTTCGGATTCTCGATTATTTCCCGGGAGCGCTCGAAGCCGGATGGTATCGACCAATCTTCGTCGCCGGTGACGAGCGCGAATCGCGCATCGACGTGCGGAAGCACCTCGTCGACGAATTGCGGCAATGCGGTGACGCGCACCCAGACGAGATCGCCGTCGCCGATGCTCGCGTAGGCGCTCGCGGCAAACCGGATGGCGGGGCGCCCGCCACCGCGCTGTCGTCGCACGAAGGCAAGGCCGCCGTTGTGATCGCAGGATAGGGCCAGCCCGCGGCTCCAGACGAAGCGTGTGGGCCGAAACGATGCGCGTGTGTTGAGGCGCTCTCCCGCTGCCGCGGCCGTGACGTTCCAGATCCTCGCGGGCAGACGAAGCATGATCTCCATATCATACGCTCGACGCCTCGTCAGCGGAGTAGCATGCTGACCGATCCAGCGCTAAGAAATCTTATGGGCCGGCGGTCGTTTCAATGCGTGATCGCGAAAAACCAGCTCGCGATCACGGGGCCCCGGGCCGGCCGACCATTGGGACCCGGAGGCGCATTCGGCGGCGCGGGGCCGTACTCGGGCTGGAAGAGATATGCGACGTGCTTCACCGGATCGACCGCGATCGTCTTCGCCCCGCGCATGGTGGAGACCGTGGCAACTACGGTGTACGTGTCCGGCGAATCCTGGTGCACGACCGTCACGTTGCTGTCACGTCCCGCCGGAATGTAGGCCAGCTTCTGCGACGGGTCCCATCCGAGTGCGTCGACGCCGTCGCCATTCGCAATGGCCGCCACCACCTTGCCGGTCGTGCCATCGAGCACGACGGACGTCTTTCCGCATCCCGAGATGACGCGGTTGCTCGCCTTGTCATAGGCGATGCCGGTCGGGCCCTCGCACGGCGAAAGCGGCCACGACGCGATCGCCTTCATCGTCTTCACGTCGATGACCTGGATCGTGCTCTTTCCCTCGTTGTTCACGTATATCCATCCCTTGCCATTGCTCGCGGCACCCTCGGGCCCGTCGTCTTCGAGCTCGGCTTGACCTACGATCTTTCCGCTCTCCGGATCGATCGCCGTCATCGTACCCGCAGGATGGCTGTGATTCGTGAGGACGACGAGCTTGTCCGCCGCATCGTACATGATGCCATCGAGACCGCCCGCGGTGACCTTGATCTTCCTGATCACGCTCAGGGACTTGAGGTCGAACATCGTGACCGTCGAGTCGCCGCCGTTCGTGATGAATCCGTGATTCGTCGAAGCGACAAGCGCAATCCCGTGCGTGCGGGGCGTGTCGGGAATGTCGCCGAGTACCTTTCCGGTCGCGCCATCGACCACCATCACGTGGGTGCCGCGCGAGACGAACACACGACCCGTGCCGGGTTCCGCCGTGAGGTAATCGGTGCCACCATCTCCACCGATGTTGTACCTGGCCACACGGTAGTCCTGCGCGTGAGCGGAGCTCACCGCCATCATCGACAGCGCAGCGCAAGATGCGATGGCCGTTCCCGCGAGCAGCATTCTCATTGTGCACTCCTCGACGAAGTGAATCCTGTAGCGACCAATCATGCAGCGCGTGCCTGACAATCGGGTGACAATGGGCGGCTGGTCCATGGAATTCCTATTCTCACGTATCGACGCGCCAAAGCCGTCATTTGCAGTTCGCAGCCGTCGGCGCCATGTTGGGCCGTGTCGAAGCACATCCTGACCTATGGATTGATAGGCGGCGCGGTGATCGCGCTGCTCAGGCTCGTCGAATACCAGTATCTCGTGATCGAGCACTCCGTCGAGATTTACGGTGCGCTCATCGCCGCGGTCTTTGCCGGGGTTGGCATTTGGCTGGGACTCCGGATGACGCGCGAACGCGAGCGCGTCATCGTGCGCGAGGTCGCGGTGCCCGCCCCTTCGACTTTCGTGCGCGACGCGCGCCAGGTGGAGGCGCTGCGGGTCACCCCGCGCGAGCTCGAGATTCTCGAGCTCATCGCGAGTGGGCTCAGCAATCGGGAGATCGCTGCGAAGCTCTTCGTGAGCGAGAACACGGTGAAGACGCACTCGAGCAGATTGTTCGACAAGCTGAGCGCGAAGCGGCGGACGCAGGCCGTCCAACTCGCGAAGCGGGCGGGCCTCATTCCCTGAATGCGCCTGGACTGATCATGCTTTCGAGTGAAGTTCGATGTTTTCGCCGAAAATCATCCGAAAGTATGACGCGAAGTGGCAGCCACTCGACTATCGTCCGCGCATCAACTCGACCGAGGAGCTCCCGATGAGACGAATCGTTCTGGTCTTCGGATTGATCGCCGGTGTCATCATGTCGGCGATGATGCTGGTGACGGTGTCGTTCTCCGATCGGATCGGATTCAACGGTGGCTGGATCGTAGGCTACACCTCCATGGTGCTCGCCTACCTGATGGTCTATTTCGGAATTCGATCGTATCGTGACAACATATCGGGCGGAGCCATCACTTTCGGAAGGGCGTTCACGGTCGGCATCTGCATCACCCTCATCGCGTGCGCGTGCTACGTCGCCACATGGGAATTGGTCTACCACAGATTCTTTCCCGACTTCATGGACAAGTACGCCGCTTTCGCGGTGGAGAGGACTCGCCGGTCCGGCGCGACGCCGGCACAGATCGAGGCGAAAATAGCCGAGATGGCCAAGGCGAAGGAGATGTACAAGAATCCATTGTTCCGGATTCCGCAGACATTCCTCGAGGCGTTTCCCGTCGGGCTGCTGTTCACGCTCGTGAGCGCAGGGATGCTGAGGCGTACACGAAACGACGTGAATGGCGCGCCGCCGATCGTCGATGCAGCCGCTGCGGCTCGCTGAGCGAAGAGGCGAGAGCGACTAGCCGCGCACGAGCAGCCCTGCGATGGCTCCGCCGAGGATGAGCCAGGCGGAGTTCACGCGAAAATGGAAGAGCAGCAACATGCTCAGCACCGCCATGCCGATGCTCAGCGGATCGATCAACGCCGCTCGACCGAGCTCCCACGTCACCACACCCATGAGCGCGAGCGACGCGACGTTCACGCCGTCGAGGACCGCCCGTGTGGTGGGTGATTTTCGGAGGCGTGGGAGCAACAGCCCACTCAGGGCGACGAACACGAAGGCGGGCAGAAAGATGCCGATCGTGGCGGTTACCGCGCCCGGCGCGCCCCCCAGGACGTAGCCGATGAATGTGGCGGTCGTGAAGACCGGGCCCGGCGTGAGCTGCCCCACCGCGACCGCGTCGATCAGCTGCCGCTCCGTGAGCCAATGCAGACGCTCGACGAGATCGGCGTGCAGGAAGGCGAGCAGAACGTAGCCGCTCCCGAACAGCACGGCTCCGATCTTCACGAACACGCCGAAAAGTGTCCAGAGGCCGAACGATGCGGCCGAGCCGCCACCGGCTACCGCACTGGCTGCCGCCCCCCACGCCCCCGTGTCCCGAGGCACCATCGCATCCTTCAACGTGATGCGCAGCCGCCCCGGCACGGAGAGCAACAGCGCGCTAGCTGACGGCGGCGAGCCACCCGTGCCCGCCTGCCGATCGCGCGAACGATCGATCGCTCGCACGAGGGCCATGAACGTGCCCGCAACGAGCAGAATCGCGAGCTCGTTGACGCCGAGCGCCGCTGCTGCCGCGGATGCGAGTCCCAGCGCCACGAGCAACCCCGTCTTGAGCGCCGTCCGCCCGAGCCCCAGGAGCGCCTGCAGCACGACGGCGATGACGACCGGCTTCACTCCGTAGAGCAATCCTGCCGCAGCCGGGAGTGCGCCGAAGCGCACGTACGCCCACGCGATCACGCCGACGATGAGCGATGCCGGCAGGATGAAGCAGGCGCCGGCAACGAGCAGCCCACGCCACCCCGCGCGCGCGTTGCCGATGTGGATCGCGAGCTCCGTCGAGTTCGGCCCTGGAATGAGATTCGTCGCGCCGAGATAGTCGAGGAACTCTTCGCGCGTCAGCCATCGTCGGCGGCGCACGACCTCGTCCTCCATCATCGCGATGTGGGCAGCCGGCCCGCCGAACGCTATCGTGCCGAGCTTGAGAAAGAGCCTCGCGATCTCCGCGAGAGACGTGCTCTGCGCCGCGCCGTCCGTCGTGCCGTTGGCCGTCTGCGGGAGCGCGCCGTGCTC
>DATGDQ010000189.1:0-12573 GCA_035310785.1 Gemmatimonadaceae bacterium
AGGAGGCTGTTGAGATCGACCGGGGCGAGATCGATCACCTCGAGCGTGCGCAGATCCTTCGGATCGCGCATCCAACGACTGGAGAAGTCCCACCCACTTTCCGCGCCCGCACGCAGATTTCTGTACATCGCTTCGCGACGAGAGTCCGGCACGGATTGCCCGACCGCGAAGTCCTCGCGGAAGGATTCCGGACGGGGCTCCGGAACGTCGTCCCAATAGCGATTGAGAATGGCGCCGTTCGGCAAGCGGACCACTCGCCTCCACGCCGTGCCGGGCGACAGCTTGTCGGCGCCATCCATCCAGAAGGTGTGCTCCTTTTCCAGCGCATCGAGATAGCGCAGCGCGTGCGCCGTGTCCGTGGTCGACGCGAAGAGCGCCACCATGGCGGCGAAGTAGGGCGGCTGGCTGCGCCCGAGATAGTAGGTGCGATTGCCATTCGGGATGTGCCCCACCGTCGTGACGAGGTGGGCGAAGTTGTCGAGCATGTCCTGCACCAGATCGAGGCGACCGCTCTGCACGAGGCCGAGCATCGTGAAGTACGAGTCCCAGTAGTACGACTCGCGAAATCGGCCACCCGGAACGACGTACGGGTTCGGGAGCGGAATCAGGGAGGATCGCGGATCGGGTTTGTCGGCGGCGCGCGTGAGCACGGGCCAGAGAGAGCGAATGTGATCCTCCATCGACGCCGCGGTATCCGAGCGCACGCCGGCAACGGGGGTAGTGGCAGTGGCCGGTGCCTCGAAGCGCGAAGTGACGAACGCGCGAAGGTCGAACCCCGCGACGTGGCGTTCGGCCTCGTACTCGCGCACGATGCGCGCAGGATCCATCAGCGGACGCGCATCCACGAACGTCTTGGAGTCCGGAAAGACGCGCGCATTCTGCACGTCGGCGAACAATGGCCCGAGCGCGTGCACGGGATCGTACAGGCCGAGCGCCGACGCAGCGGGTGCCACCCCGTGCGACGCGCTGCCCGCGTGACAACTCGCGAGGAGTGCGAAACCCAGTGCGGTGACACGTCGAGCCGACGCTCCTGGGTGCATCACGACGTCGGCGCGGCTGCTCCCCGCGATTCGTTCAGCGCCGATGCCAGCGCGGCGGCGTCTTCACCCACGATGAGATGCATCAACTTCGGTGAGAGACGCCACACACCCAGCACACCCCCGCTCCTGAGCGCGTCGTCGTTCACGAGCCCCGCGTCGCGGAGCTCCACGCGCAGGCGGGTGAGCGCGAGCGCCTCCGACCGAACGATGTTGCCGACCCCCCCGAGCCCCGCGGCGATCGCGCCCGCGCGCGCGCGCAGCTCGGGTGTGACGCTCACGGTCGACGCGGCAGGCGCGCGCGCAGGGGGCGGTGGTGCGGCGACCACGACGCCCGCGGAACGCATGTACTCGTCCATGTCCGTCTTCAGATTCTCCGATCGCGTGCCGAAGATCGCCTGCATGCCGCCACCCACCTTCATGACGCCCGAAGCGCCGAGCGCCTTGAGGGCGTCGGGACTCGCTCGCGACGTGTCGTTCAGCTCGACGCGAAGGCGCGTGATGCAGGCATCGAGGTTCCGGATGTTCGACGCGCCGCCAAACGCGGCGACGAGCTTCGCCGCCATCGAGTCGCCGGCAGCCTGTTCGTCCGCGCCGGACGGCTCGGTCGCGACCGACGCATCGTCATCCTCCCGGCCCGGCGTCTTGAGATTCAACCTGAGAATCATCGTCCGAAAGATCGCGAAATACATGGCGGCCCAGAGAAGTCCCAGTGGGACGAGCAGCCATCCGCGCGTCGAGTGCGGGTAGAGCACGATGTAGTCGATCAGTCCGTGCGAGAACGTCGTGCTGTGGTGAATCCCGAGCTTGATGGCCACGAAGTACGCGGCGCCGGCGAGCAGCGCGTGAATGGCATACAGCGCCGGCGCGACGAACAGAAACGCGAATTCGATGGGCTCGGTGATGCCGGTCAGAAACGACGTGAGCGCGCCAGAGATCATGATGCCGCCGATGCGCTTGCGATTCTCGGGCTTGGCCGTGCGCCAGATCGCGATCGCGGCCGCCGGAAGCCCCCACATCTTGAAGAGATATCCGCCCGCGAGATTGCCGGCGGTCGGGTCGCCGGCCGTGAAGCGATAGATCTCCCCGTGAATGATCTTCCCCGTCGCAGGGTCCGTGTACGAACCCACCTCGAAGAAGAACGGCACATTCCAGATGTGGTGCAGCCCGAACGGGATCAGTGCGCGCTCGACGACACCGTACAGCGCGAATGCCGTGGCCGGATGCGCGGTTGCGGCCCAGTGCGAGAAGTTGTCGATGGCGTGACCGATCGGCGGCCACACGATGCTCAACACGATGCCCGCGATGATCGCGGCGAACGCGGTGAGGATCGGAACCGAGCGCTTGCCCGAGAAGAAGCCCAGATACGCAGGAAGCTTCAGCCGGAAGTAGCGATTGAAGAGAATGGCCGCGACGGCACCGATCAGAATGCCGCCGAACACGCCGGTGTCGATGGATGGGACGCCCAGCACGGTGTCCGGCTTGTAGTGCAGCAGCGGCGCCATCACGCCCATCGTCGCCACCATTACCGCGAAGCCCACCACGGCCGCGAGCGCCGCGACGCCATCGTTCGTCGTCAGCCCCAACGCGACGCCGATCGCGAAGATGAGCGGCAGATTCCCGAAGATCGCGCCGCCCGCCTGCGCCATCACGTTCGAGACGACTTCGGGAAGCACCTTGAACTTTGCGCTCCCGACGCCGAGCAGAATGCCCGCTGCCGGCAATACGGACACGGGAAGCATCAGCGACTTCCCGATCTTCTGCAGCCATCCGAACGATCCGCGCACAATGCTCATCCTACGCTCCCGCGTGTCGTGTCAAGCGCGGTGACGGGCAACGATCGCCCGCACCGCCGCGCCATCGTCCGCATCCAGCGCCGCGCGGGCGATCGCGCGACAATCCAGCATCGACAGCTCGCGCACGCGAGCCTTGACTGCCGGCACGATCGGAATGTCGACGCTGAGATCGTCGACGCCCAATCCGATGAGCACCGGCACCGCCGCAGGGTCGCCGGCGAGCGCGCCGCACACGCTCACCCACCGCTTGTGCTGGTGGCCACCGTCCACCGTTCGCGCAATCAGTCGCAGCACCGCCGGCTGCAGCGCATCGAGCTGCGGCGCCAGACGCGGGTTCGAGCGATCCATCGAGAGAGTATACTGAGTGAGATCGTTCGTCCCGATGGAGAGAAAATCCGCTTCGCGAGCGAACTGGTCGGCCATCACTGCGGCCGCTGGCGTCTCCACCATGATTCCGATCGGAATAGGCGGCGTGCCGAGTGATGCGCGCTCCTGCTCGACCATCTCACGCGAGACGCGCCACTCATCGAGGGTCGCGATCATCGGAAACATGATCGCGATCTTCCCGCTCGCGGCGGCTCGCAGGATCGCGCGGATCTGGCTTCGAAACAGCTCTCGTCGAGTGAGTGAAAAACGAATGCCTCGCTCACCCAGAAACGGATTTGCCTCGGCGGCGATCGGCAGATAGGAGAGCGGCTTGTCTCCGCCCACATCGAGCGTACGAACCACGAGCAAGCGGTCCGGTCCGAGTGCGCGCGCGATCGACGAGTAGCTTCTCGTCTGTTCCTCCTCGTCGGGCGCGCTCTCGCGGCGCATGAAGAGAAACTCGCTGCGCAACAGGCCCACGCCTTCCCCACCCGCCTGTACGACGCCGGCCGCCTCGTCGGTGTCGCCGATGTTCGCGAACACCTGAATTCGGTGCCCATCGGTCGTTGTCGCCGGCTCCCGGGACACGGCGAGCTCGCGGCCACGCTTTCCCTCGTCAGCCGCTCTGCGCTGCGCCACCGACGCGATCTCGGCCGCCGTCGGCGCTGTCCGCATCACGCCGGCATCGCCGTCGAGGATGACGCGCGTGCCCGTCTCGAGATCCAGCACGCGTGCATCGATCCCTGCGACCGCGGGAATGCCCAGTCCACGCGCCAGGATCGCGGCGTGCGAGGTCGCGCTTCCCGCGGTCGTGCAGAAGCCCAGGACCCTCGTGCGATCGAGCGACGCCGCGTCGGATGGAGCCAGATCCTCGGCGATGATGATGGAGTCGGGCGGCACGGGGAGCGCCGCACCATCGTCGCCCACGAGAAGGTGCAGCACACGGCGGCCCACGTCGCGCATGTCCGCGGCTCGCCCGGCGAACAGCTCGTTCTTCAGGACGAGCAGACGATTCGCCTGCGCGGTGTAGGCGCGCTTCCACGCCCACGCGGCGGTCTCGCCCTCGCGAATGCCGGCGGAGGTCTGGTCGAGAAGCTCCGGGTCGGCCAGGAGCTCCTGGTGCGCCGCAAAGATCGCTGCGCGGTCGGCATCGCGCGCCAGCCCGGCACGCAATGCATCCAGCTGCGCGTGCGCGGCTGCCAATGCGGCATCGAGCGCCCGGCGCTCCTGCTGCGGATCCTGGGCGCGCTGCTCGATCACAGCGTCTTCGTGATGCAGATGAAAGGCGTTGCCGACGGCGACGCCGGGCGAGGCCGGCACACCACGAAGCACGCCCGATTCCGGGGGTGCCTCGGAGACCGTTGGCGATGCCGGCGTTGCGGAGCGCTCGGGCTGAACCCTTTCCGCTGCTTCGCTCACGAGCTCGCTTTCAAGCAGCGCCGAAACTTCCGCGACGGCCGCCTGTGCATCGCTGCCCGTGGCTGCGACCGTGATCTCATCTCCCTCCGCCGCCTCCAGAGCCATGATGGAGACGACGCTACGCGCGTTCGCTTCCCGCGATCCACTCAGGAGGCGAATGTCCGAGGTGAATCGCCGCGCCGCGGTGGTGATCATCGCCGCGGGGCGAGCGTGCAGCCCGCCGGCCGCTGTGACCACGATCGGCCTCGAACGCACGGCTTCGGATTTGTGCTGCGTCCGAGATTCGGCCGTGCGCTCCTTGAGCGTGACTCGCATGAGCGTGTCGCGCCCCGCAGTCACATAGCCTTCACTCGGCTCGACCGACGCGACGATCTCCAGGTTCGACACGATCACCTGCGTGAGCAGGCTGCGGGCGCGCCGCGCGACGAGATCCGCATCGAAGGTGAGCAGCACGTCGCCCGTTCGAACCGTGTCGCCTGCCTTCACGACCGCGGTGAAGCCGTCGCCGTTGAGCAAGACGGTGTCGAGCCCAATATGAATGATGATCTCGAGACCGCGTGCGGAGAGAGTCACCGCGTGCCGCGCGCGGTGCACCTGCAGCACCTCCCCGTCGCAAGGCGCGAGCAGTCGATCGCTCATTGGATCGATCGAGGCCCCGTCGCCGACCATCCGCTGCGCGAACGCCGGGTCCGGCACCTGGTCGAGCGGTACGATGATTCCGGAAAGGGGAGCCACAATGATCACTGGCTCCCCTCCCGAGGACGAGCTCGTAGACGTCGTCCCGCGCGCGTTGTCCGTTGACGGATTCACACTAGGCTCGATCTGCTTGCAATAACTGGCCCCACGGAGGAGAACCAACCGAACGTTTGGACCACGGCGCGCGGCCCTCGACGCTCGACCAATATAAGCAGCGTCCCCGTGCCGATCGTTCAAACACCATTCACATCCCGGTCGGATCGCAACTGCACGGAGGGTTGGCGCATCAGCAATCGCTTCGCGTCCTCAATGGCGTCCCGATCGCTCGCCGCCTCCGCCGCCTTGAGCGCATCGAGCCGCCGTCGATTGCGCCGTCGGCGAACGAGCAGAAAGGGCAGGAGAAAGACTGCGAACAGCGCGAAGAGGAGCGACAGATTGGCCACGATTGCGAGGATGCCGTAACGGCGCATCGTGCTCGTGCGCCACTCCGCCTCGAACCCCGGCTTGGTGATCCCGTACGCGCGCCGCATCGCGAGGTCCATCGAGCCGGTCTCCTTCCAGTACGTGAAGAAGAGCGCGAGCCCACGCTGCGGATCCAGCGCGGCCAGATCGCTCACGGCCCGGTACGCGAGCGCGTACGCTCCCGACGCTCGCGATGCGCCGCCGTGAAATCCGTCCTCGAGCGAGTCGAGCGATGCCGGGATTCCGTGCAGCACGAGCCCGAAATTGGCCGCGAGCACGTCATCGCGCGACCATTCGCCGGCCGAGTAGCCGGCATAGCCCTCGTCGAACCATCGAGGCGGGAGTGTTCCGAGATACTCGTGCAGCGCGAGATGCGCGAGCTCGTGGCGAAGCACCGAACGCGGATCGCCCGCGCCGGAGCCCGCGTTGCTGCCCTGCATCACGATGCGATGCTCCGCGGGAATCGCGATCGCCGCGCCCCAATCGGGCGCACCAACGCCTGTCCACTCGCGAAAGCGGCGCGCGTCAGGCGCGATGGCGATCAGTACGGGCGCGCGGGGGCGCGAAAGTCCCGGAAACGAGTCGGTACGCTCCGCCTGATTCAGCAAGGAGCGAGCGAGCGGAAGATCCGGCGGATAGGCGACGATCGTGAAGCGCCCGCGATCCAGGCGCTGCGCGTCACTCGATTGCGCGCGTGCTCCGGGCGTGGCGAAGAGCAGCAGAAGTGCGAGGCCAGCGACGGGCGCTAGCCGTTTCGCGCCGGAGCTCCACCCTCCTCGACGTGCTTCAACATCTCCCCGCAGCGCTTCCCCCATGGATTGAACTTGTTGGCTGCGAGGCCGTCACGCCAAGTCTGTTTCGCCTCTTCGCGCTTGCCATCGAACCAGAGCGATCGACCGAGCTCGTAATACGCCTCGATGAGATTGGGTCCGAGCGCGAGCGTCTTCCGGAAGAACGTCTGCGCATCCTCGTACATCTCGCGCTCGCCGTAGACGAGTCCGAGATAGAAATGGGCGTAGAGTGTCGCCTTGCGGTCGTTGTCCAGTCGAATCGCCTTCGACAGGTGCTCGATCGCCTCGCCGAAGATGCGCTTCTTGAGACAGATGTAGCCGAGATTGATGCGCGCGAGCGAGTTCGTCGGCTGGCGCATCAACACCTTCTGGAAATTGAGCAGCGCCTCGTCGTACTTCTCCTGGAGCATCTGCGCCCACCCCAGCAGCGATTCGGTCTGCGGATCGTTGGGCGACAGCTCCAGCGCGCGCTTGAGTGCGCGTTCCGCTCCCTCGTGATCGCCGAGCGAGATCAGGCTCCATCCTTTTTCGACGAAGGTGGATGCGCCGATGTGGTCGGCGACGACGACCGGGCGATCGCCCCCGAACTCCGGCGCCGTCGACGGAACGGAGCTCTGCTGCACCTGCTTCCATTTCTCGACGAGCTTCTTGATGTCCTCGCGCAAGATGGCCAGCTGCGAGACTTGCGATTCGACCTCCTTGTAGAGGGCGATGATCTCCCCTTTGATCAGATCCCGATCGGTCGCGGCCGTGGCGGCCTCGAGTCGTGCCTCGATGGCAGCGTATCTGGCGCGGAACGTCACTGCCTCGCTCTCAGCCATGCGAGGCGGCGGTCGACGTCAGCTCGAGGAGCTCGGAGGAGGTCAGCACGCGCGCCACATCGAGAAAGATGATGAGCGATCCCGGCCTTCGCACGAGCCCCTTCAGATACTCCGCGTTGAGTCCGCGAAAGATCTGCGGCGGAGGCGCGATCTCGTCGGGCGACACGGACAGCACCTCGTGCACCGAGTCGACGGTGACGCCGAGCCACTGGTCTGCAAGCGTGAGCACGAGGATGCGATGCTCGGGTCGCGGCTCCAATCGCGGCATCCCGAATCGCGTACGCAAATCGATCACCGGCACCACGCGGCCGCCGTGATCGATCACGCCGTCCATCCACGGAGGCAGATTGGGCACGGTCACCGGCATGCTGAATCGCAACACGCGCTCGACATCGAGGATGTCGACCGCGAACTGATCCTCGCCGATGCGGAAGGTGACGAGCTGCAGTCCTGTGGCGGCGGTCACGCGAGCTCCGGCAGTGCCCGAGCGCCCATGCGAACGATCGCGCGTGCATCGAGCACGGCCACGAGCCGGTTGCCCGACTGCACCACGCCGCGCACGATCCCGCCCGCGCGCATCGAATCCATCGGCTGCTGCATCGTCGTCAGATCCGCCATGATCACATCCTCGACTTCATCGACCACCAGACCGACCTGGCGCGCGCCATCGCGCACGAGGACGAGTAGCGCATCATCCGGACGATGTCCGTGAACGTCCAATATGCGGCTTCCTGCGAAGACAGGAATTCCGGCGCCTCGGCCGGTGAACATGCCGAGCAGCATCGCCGGCGCTTCGGGAACCGGCGTGAGTGCCGGCAGCTCCAATGCCTCCATCGCCGACGCGAGCACGAACGCGAAGTACTCGGCGCCTTGGCGCATCAGGAGCAATTCCGTGAGCGTTGAACCGCTCGCATTCGTTGTCTCGAGACCGGCACTCATTGGCTGCTCCTGTCCCCGTACATGGACCGGTCGCCTCGGCTCGCCGTCACATTCATGCCCGGCCGCACCATGGCGGCGAGCGCAGAGGCGATCTCCGCGAGCGCCAACACCATCGTCGCGCCTCCGGCGGCGACTGCGGCCTGTGGCATTCCGTAGATGACGGAGCTCTCCCTGTCCTGCGCGATGCCAGCGCCGCCCGCATCGCGAATGGCGCGCAGTCCCGCCGCGCCGTCGCGACCCATGCCCGTGAGCACCACGCCGATCGCGGCCGCACCAACGGCTTCGGCGACCGAGCGAAAGAGCGGATCCGCCGATGGCCGCACACCCCAGACGGGTGGCGAGTCGTCGAGCACGATGATGCGCGCGTCGCCCGCGGCGTCCAGTCGCATGTGCAGCCCGCCCGGCGCGAGGTACGCGACCCCCGGCGCGATCGCCTCACCGTGCACTGCCTCGCGCACGGTGACGGCGCTCAGCGCATCCAGCCGCTCGGCGAGCGTCGTCGTGAAGCCGGGCGGCATGTGCTGCACGATCAGCACGGATGCGTCGAGCTGCGCCGGTAGCGCCGGAACGAGCTCCGCGAGTGCGCGCGGGCCGCCGGTGGAGGCCGCGATGGCGATGACGAAGCCCGCGGCGCTCGTGCGCGCTCCGGCCACGGGTACCACGCGCGATGATTGTGGCGCAGTCGCACGCACGCCCGAGAGATTGACGTGCGCCGCCGCGCGCAGTGCGGTGAGCAGCTCATCGCGAATGGAAGCCAGGTCCAGGCTTATCGGTCCCGATGGCTTGCGCACGAACTCCACGGCACCGCGCTCCAGCGCGCGCAACGCCATCTCGTCGCCCATACCCGAGGCCGCGGTGAGCATCACCACGGCGCGCGGGGACTCGCGCATGATCCGCTCGAGCGCGCCGAGTCCATCGAGCTCCGGCATCTCGATGTCGAGCGTCACGATGTCCGGCTGCAGGGCGTGCACCTTCTGAAGCGCATCGAGCCCGTGCCGCGCGGTGCCGATCACACGAAACTCGTCGGAGCCATCGACCAGCTCCGACACCAGTTTCCGCATGAAGGCGCTGTCGTCCACGACGAGCACCGATGTCGGGGGTCTAGAGGACGACACTGCCCTTTCCGATCGACTTGACCTCGAATCGTCCATCGCAGCCGTGCAGAAAGACGCTGCGGCCATGGCCGCCACCCACATCCTCACCCATCACGCGAATCCCGTGGCTCGCGAGCGCGATGCGCGTCGCGATGAGATTGCGCTCGCCGATCGGTGGACTCCCTTGTGAAAGGAGCGAGGTGAACATGCTGGCACCACCGGCGAGCTTCGCGACCACGTTCGCATCGCGCGCGCCGATGGCGCGCATCTTTTCCAGCAACAGCGGCACCGCGGTTTGGGCGAACTTCGCGCGGTTCTGACGATCGCGCGCCAGCGATTCGTTCGGAAGTAGAATGTGCGCGAGCCCGGCGATGTGCGCCTGCCGATCGTAGAGTGCGATCGCGATGCACGAGCCAAGCCCGAGCGTGGAGAGTACCACGTCGCCCTGTCCCACCGCCGCATCCGCAACCCGCACCGAGATCTCCCTCATGCGCGCCGGAACAGCCGCTCGCGGTTGTCCACCGGCACGAACAGCGTGCGCGCGGGGCCGAACAGCGTTTCCACTCGGCCGAGGACGAGAAAGCCGCCCGGCAACAGCGCGGCGGCGAATCGCTCGAACAATGCCTCCTGGGTCGCCCTGTCGAAATAGATGATGACGTTGCGGCAGACGATGAGATGCTGCGCCTCCGGAAACGGCTCACGAAGCAGATCGTGACGGCGGAACTGCACCGCCGCTCGCACCTCGCGAGGAATGTGATAGGGCGGCTTCAGTGGGAAATACATCTGCCGAAGATCATCGGGCGTGTCGTCCAGGGTGCTCTCGGTATACACCGCTCGTTCGGCGGCCGCGAGGCTCGCGCGATCGACATCGGTGCCGAGCACCTCCACCCGCTCGAAGCGCTTTGCCTGAGCAATCGCGTACCGATGCGTCAACATCGCCAGCGAGTATGGCTCCTCGCCGGAGGCGCACCCCGCGCTCCAGAGCCGCAGCTGCGGCTCGACCCGCGCATACAGCTCGGGCACGATCTCGCGATCGATGGCCGCGTACGTCTCGGGGTTGCGGAAGAACTTGGTGACGTTGATGGTGAGTGCATCAAGAAGCAGATCGTATTCGTGCCGGTCCCGATCGAGGAGGCGACCGTATTCCTCGAACGTGTGCACACCACGCGCGCGCATCCGCACCGCAATCCGGCGACGCACGCATTTCTCCTTGTAGCTCGCGCAGCCGAAACCGCGCTCGCGCGTGATCTTCTCGGCGAGCGCCGCGTAGCCATCGTCGTCGAAGACGGGGGCGGTCATCTGGATGGCATCCGTGCGAGCTCGAGATTCGTTCGCAGAATCTCGTTGCCCGGATTCAGCGCGAGCGCACGCTCCCAATACGCGAGCGCCTGCTCCTTCTCCTGCCATTTGAAGCGAATGTTGCCGAGCTTGAAATAGACATCGTCGCCAAGGGCCGGGTTGAGCTTGATGGCGCGCTGATACTGGTCGAGCGCCTCCTCGTATCGAAGCGCCCGGTAGAAGTAATCGCCCAAGTTCTTGTGCAGCTGCGGAATCGCGCTGTCCTCCCTGAGTGCCGCTTCCGCCGCCTGCGCCGCGGCCGCGAAGTCTCCACGCCGTTCGTGCACCGCCGCGAGCGTATTTCCGAGCACCGCTGCCTGCGGATGCGCTTTCACGCCTTCCGTGATGAGCTCGAGCGCGCGATCGAGATCGCCGGCGAGTGCCGCCGCGAGCGACGCGTAATGAAACCACGCCGGCGATGGTAGCCGCTTTCCGAGGAGCGCGCGCGCCGCGCTGAACGATCCATTCGCCTCCTCCACCTCTCCCGCGCGCAGGGCGAGCACGCCGAACGAGGTGCGGATGCGCGGATCGTCACCGCCGCCACGCGCGATCGCCTCGTTCAACATTTCGCGCGCCTCATCGAGATGCCCGAGCCGCTCGAGCGCATAGGCGAGATTGTGAAAGATCGAGGGACGCGCGGCGGGCTGCGCCGCGGCCTCGCGCAGCGTAAGAACCGCCTCGGACCACCGCCCCTCGCGCATGGAGACGAGACTCAGGAAGAAACGCGCGTGCACGTCGCTGTCCTGTAGATCGACGACACGGCGAAATTCGCGTGTAGCTTCCTCGAACATCGCCGTTCTGTAGAAGGCGACGCCGAGATTCCGATGCTCCTCCACGCGCGCCTCACGCACGACATCATCCTGCGGTCTCGATTTGCCGACTCGCTGGATGAATCCCGCCGTCGCCAGGCCGTACAAGGCCTTGCCCACCTCGAAGTCGCCAAGTCCCGACAGATCGATGAGCGCGGTGACATCGCGCCGCCCATCGATGAGCGGAGTGAGCTGCTGCTGCGCCGAGGTGAGATGGGCCTCACTCGCCGCCAGGCGGCCGGCATCGAGCTCGAAGATGAGGTCGAAGCTCGGCACCTTCTTCTCGATGAGACTCCACTCGTCGACGCGACGCGCGCCTTCGAGCAGCAGCGACTCCGGATTGATCGAGACGAGGACGTCGTGATCGTCGGGGCGCATGTCCGCCTCGAAGCTGAACGTCCCCTGCGTCCAGGTGAAGAGATAATAGACTGCCTCCTCGATCTGCACGCGGATGAATCGGTGCAGCTCCTCTCGGCTGAGGATGTGCTGCTCGATGAGAATTTCGCCCAGGCGCTTGTTGCGCTGCTGCGTCGCCTGCGCATCGATCGCAGCATCGAGCTCGCGCTGCGTGATGACGTTGTTTTTCACGAGCGTGTCGCCGAGCCGGTCACGCCGGTTCACGATCGAGGCGTAGGAGATGCGGCCGCGGTCGAAATAGATGTAGCCGAAATTGTTGCGGTCCGTGACGCTGAGACAGCCGGTCTTCTGTCCCATCGCCAACAGCTGCAGCACGTCCGGCAGACTCGCCTCGCGGAGGCTCCCCTTGATCGCCATCTATCGAAACTCCTCGATGGCCCGGCCCGTCACGTCGGGCCAATCCCACAGAATCTTCTCCTCATCGAGGAAGAAGGAATCGGCCTCACGACCATTCGACTGCCTGGACAGCGAAGGTGCCGTCGCGCCACCCTCGAGCTCCTTCCGCGCGAACGACGCGTTGAGTGGGACGCCCACCACCGCCGCCGCCTTGAGCAGGCGGCCGACCTTTCCCTTCATTTCGGCCACGCT
>DATGDQ010000190.1:0-5587 GCA_035310785.1 Gemmatimonadaceae bacterium
GTCTTCAGTCCTTTCGAGAGCTCAACATGGCGAGAAGCGTAAAAAAAGGTCCGTACGTCCTCGAGGCGCTGCAGAAGAAAGTGCGCGCGATGAACGATCGGAATGAAAAGCGGGTGATGAAGACGTGGTCGCGCGCGAGCACGGTGACGCCGGAGTTCGTCGGCCACACGTTCGCCGTGCACAACGGCAACAAGTTCATCCCCGTCTACGTCACCGAGAACATGGTCGGGCACAAGCTCGGCGAGTTCTCTCCGACGCGGCTGTTCCGTGGCCACACGGGCAACAAGGCGGCGGACAAGAAGGCTGCACCGGCGCCCGCGGCGGGCGGCGGCGGCGGACCAAAGGGAGGTAGGTAGCCATGGCTGATGTGCGCGCATTCCAGCGCACCACGCGCCAGTCGCCGTACAAGATGCGGCTGGTGATCGATCAGATTCGCGGCAAGTACGTGAACGAGGCGCTGGCGCTGCTGGCGTTCTCGAAGAAGCACGCCGCGAAGCAGATCGAGAAGACGCTCAAGTCCGCGATCGCGAACGCCGAGTTCAAGGCGCGCGAGGCGAACGAGTCGCTGGATCCGGATCGCCTGTACGTCAAGCTCGCGATCGTCAACGAAGGCCCGAAGCTCAAGCGGTTCATGCCGGCCGCCATGGGACGCGGAACGCCAATTCACAAGCGGACGAGCCACGTCGAAATCGTGGTTGCCGAGAGGGAAGGA
Source organism: Gemmatimonadaceae bacterium (assembly GCA_035310785.1). GTDB lineage: Bacteria > Gemmatimonadota > Gemmatimonadetes > Gemmatimonadales > Gemmatimonadaceae > FEN-1250. The sequence continues at coordinate 713 of DATGDQ010000190.1, forward strand.
CGCTAATGGGACAGAAAACCAATCCGATCGGCTTCCGGCTGGGTGTCACGCGCGACCATCGGTCGAAGTGGTACGCCAACCGCGATTTTCCGGCGCTGCTCAAGGAAGACGAGCTGCTGCGGAAGTATCTGCACGCGCGTCTCGGGCACGCCGCGATCTCCGATCTCACGATCGAGCGGAAGCCGGGAAAGGTGGTCGTCACCGTGCACACGGGGCGTCCCGGAGTCGTGATCGGCAAGAAGGGGGCGGAGGTCGACAAGCTGCGCGATGAGCTCGCGCAGCTCACGGGCAAGGAAGTCGGCATCAACGTCGAGGAGATCAAGCATCCCGAGCTCGACTCGCAGCTCGTCGCGGACAACATCGCGCACCAGCTCGCGCAGCGCATCTCGTTCCGCCGCGCGATGAAGCGCGCGGTGCAGAGCGCGATGCGCACGGGCGCGCAGGGGATCAAGATCAAGTGTGGCGGACGACTCGGCGGCGCGGAGATCGCGCGCGTCGAGGGCTACCACGAGGGACGGGTGCCGCTCCATACGCTGCGGGCGAAGATCGACTATGCCACGAGCACGGCGAAGACGACGTTCGGCACGATCGGCGTGAAGGTGTGGATCTTCCGCGGCGAGGATACCACGAGCCGTCGCGGCAGCACGTACTCGACCGGCGCCTGAGGAGACCCGAGCCATGCTGAGTCCAAAGCGCGTCAAGTTCAGGAAGATGTTCAAGGGACGCACGCGAGGCATCGCGACGCGCGGTGCCGTGGTGTCGTTCGGCCAGTTCGGATTGCAGGCACTGGAGCCGGGGTGGGTGACCAACCGGCAGATCGAGGCGGCTCGCGTGGCGCTCACGCGGCACATCAAGCGCGGCGGCAAGGTGTGGATTCGCATCTTCCCCGACAAGCCGGTCACCAAGAAGCCTGCGGAAACGCGAATGGGAAAGGGAAAGGGCTCGCCCGAGAGCTGGGTGGCCGTGGTGAAGCCCGGGCGCGTCATGTTCGAGCTGGAAGGAATCGATCGGAAGACGGCGGAGCGCGCGATGGGACTCGCGGCAGCGAAGCTCGGAGTGAAGTCGAAGTTCGTTGCCCGTGAGGAGGCGCATACCGATGCGAGCTGAAGAGATTCGTGAGCTGACGGATGAGGAGATCAATGCCCGGATCGCGGAGCTCGCGGAAGAGCGGTTCCGTCTCCGTATTCGCGGCGCGACCCAGACTCTGGAAGATCCGCTTCGGCTGCGCGCGCTCCGCAAGGATGTCGCACGGTTGAAGACGATTCTTCGTCAGCGGCAACTCGCCGCGACACCATCACGCGCGGCGCGCTAACGAGGAGTGAGAGGCGACATGGCAGAGAAAGTGAGCACCGGAGCCGCGGCGAAGCGTGGGGCGCGAAAGACGCGCCTCGGCGTGGTCGTGAGCGACAAGATGCAGAAGACGGTGGTGGTGGCGATCGAGCGTCGCTATCCGCATCCGCTGTACGGCAAGATGGTCACGCGCACCAAGCGTTTGAAAGCGCACAGCGAGGACAACTCCGCGAAGACCGGAGATCGCGTGCGCATCATGGAGACCCGGCCGCTGTCGAAGGACAAGCGGTGGCGTGTGGTCGAGATCGTCGAACGCGCGCGTTAACGGAGATCATCAATGATTCAACAGGAATCGGTCGTCAAGGTCGCGGACAACTCGGGTGCGAAGCGCGCACTCGTGATCCGTGTGCTGGGCGGCACCAGGCGCCGGTACGCGGGGCTGGGCGACACGGTGATCGTGGCCGTGAAGGACGCCCTCCCGAACGGCACGGTGAAGAAGTCGGACGTGGCGCGCGCGGTCGTCGTGCGCACCGTCAAGGAAACGCGACGCAAGGATGGCAGCTACATCCGGTTCGACGAGAACGCCGTCGTGATCATCAACGAAGCGGGAGAGCCGCGCGCCACGCGCATCTTCGGACCCGTCGCGCGCGAGCTGCGCGAGAAGAAGTTCATGAAGATCGTGTCGCTCGCGCCGGAGGTTCTATAACATGCGCGATCTGAAGTACCGCGAGACGAAGCGTGCCCGCTCGAAGAACGCGCGCCGTCACGCCGGGAACGTCGAACGGGTGAAGATGCCGGTGGTCAAGGGTGACACCGTGCGCGTCATGCGCGGAAACGACAAGGGGAAGGAAGGCAAGATCATTCGCGTGCACACGAAGACGGGCCGGATCGTCGTCGAGGGCGTCGCGATGGTGAAGAAGCACCGGAAGGCGCGCACGGCGGAGGAGCAGAGCGGGATCATCGATTTTCCCGCGGCGATTCATCACTCGAACGTGATGCTGCTGGATCCGTCCACGGGCGAGCCGACGCGTACGCGCAAGCGGATCGACGATGATGGAACGAAGGAGCGCGTCAGCGCGAAGAGCGGGGAGCCGATCCCCAAGATCGTTCCACAGCGCTGAGGAGATTGAGCAATGGCGACGAAGGAAAAGGAAAAGAAGGAAGGCGGCTCGAGGAAGAAGGGCGGTGACAGGGAGCAGCAGGCGCCGAAGGAGCACACGGGCGTCGGGCTGCCGGTCGTCGCGCCGCGCCTCAAGACGTACTACGACGAGACGATCCGTCCGAAGCTGCAGAAGCAGTTCGGGCTCACCAACGTGCACGAGATTCCGAAGCTCACGAAGATCGTGCTGAACGTGGGCGCGGGCGAAGCGGTGAAGCAGCCGAAGGTGCTCGACGGAATCGTCGCGGAGCTCGAGCAGATCGCGGGCCAGCGCCCGGTGCGCACGCGCGCGAAGAAGTCCATCTCGAACTTCGGACTTCGCCAGGGACAGGAGATCGGCGCGAGCGTCACCCTGCGCGGGGCACGGATGTGGGAGTTCCTCGATCGCTTCATCGCGGTCGCGATCCCGCGCATTCGCGACTTCCGCGGTCTTGGCACGCGCTCGTTCGACGGACGTGGCAACTATTCGGTGGGGCTCAAGGAGCAGGTGATCTTTCCGGAGATCAATTACGACTCGGTCGATCAGGTGCACGGCCTCGATCTGACCTTCGTCACCAGCACCAACCGTGACGACCAGGCCTTCGCGCTGCTGCGCGAGCTCGGCATGCCATTCCGCGGGGACGACAAGCCGATCGTCCCGCTGCCCCATGAGATGACCTCGTGATGCATCGTCGCGAGTCGTGTCTTCCTTTGACGAGAGATTGAGCGATGGCCCGTAAAGCCATGATCGAGAAGAGCAAGCGGAAGCCGAAGTTCGGGGTGCGCCAGCACAACCGCTGTCAGCGCTGCGGCCGGTCGCGCGCGTTCCTGCGCAAGTTCGGGATCTGCCGCATCTGCTTCCGGGACCTGTCGCTGAACGGGTTCATCCCGGGCGTGCGGAAGGCGAGTTGGTAGGTCGACGGTATCCCAGATCTAACCTTCACAGTCCCACACGTCCGCGCGGAGCGGATACGATGGGCAACAGGAATCACTGATGAGCATGACCGATCCGATCGCCGACATGTTGACGCGCATCCGCAACGCCTGCGGATCGAAGCACCGTCGCGTGGACATCCCGGCCTCGAAGCTGAAAGTCGAGATCGCCCGCATCCTCCTGGAGAACAACTACATCCGGGATGTGAAGACGGTGGAGACCGCGGAGGGCTGGAAGGTGTTGCGCCTGTATCTGCGCTACGCCGGCGAGCAGCCCGTGATCCGCGAGATCCGTCGCGTCTCCACTCCGGGTCTCCGGAAATACGTTGGCGTCTCCGAGATCCCGCGCGTGCGCAACGGACTCGGCATGGCAATTCTCAGCACCTCGAAGGGGCTCATGACCGACCGGCAGGCGCGGCAGGCGCGCACCGGTGGTGAGCTTCTCGCGCTGGTCTGGTAAAGGAGCTTGGCAGATGTCCCGAATTGGAAAGAAGCCGGTGCCGATTCCGAAGGGTGTCACGGTCACCCTCGACGGCTCGAAGATCAGCGTGAAGGGGCCGAAGGGTGAGCTGAGTCGCTCGCTCCCCGGAGCCATGAAGGTGTCGATGAAGGACAACGAGGTCGTGGTCGAGCGCCCGTCCGAGGAGAACGAGCACAAGGCGCTGCACGGCCTGACGCGGACGCTCGTCGCGAACATGATCGAGGGCGTGACGGCGGGATTCTCGAAGCAGCTCGAGATCATCGGCGTGGGTTACAAGGCGGAGCAGCGGCCCTACGGCCTGCAGCTCTCGCTGGGCTTCTCGCACCCGATCGAGTACCGCGCACCCGCGGGGATCAAGCTCACGGCGCCGCAGCCCACGCAGGTGAACATCGAGGGCGCGAACAAGGAGATGGTGGGCCAGGTGGCGGCGGAGATCCGCAGCTATCGTCCGCCGGAGCCGTACAAGGGGAAGGGCATCAAGTACGCCGGCGAGCAGGTACGTCGCAAGGCCGGCAAGGCGGGAGGCAAGTAAGACATGAAAGCCATTCACAAGCCGAAGACGCGGGCCGAGAAGCGATTCCGCCGGCATCTGCGCGTGCGCAAGAAGGTCGAGGGGACGCCAGAGCGTCCGCGCCTCGTCGTCAAGCGCTCGCTGAAGCACATCTACGCCCAGATCGTGGACGATCGCGCGAATCGCACCATCCTCACCGTGAGCGATCTGACGGTGGGCGAGGGGAAGAAGGCGGAGCGCGCGGCCGCGGTTGGGAAAGCGCTGGCGGAACGAGCGAAGGAGGCGGGGATCACTCGCGTCGTCTTCGATCGCGCCGGCTATCAGTATCACGGCCGCGTGAAAGCGGTGGCCGACGGTGCCCGCGAGGGCGGATTGGAGTTTTAACATGGCTGAGAGTCCAGTTTCGGGATCGGCGGGCGACGCGTCCGCACCTTCGCAGGATCGTGCGCCCGGCGGTGGCGGTGGTCGGGGCGCCGCAGGCGGCGGTCGTGGCGGGGCGGGTGGCGGCGCGGGGCGCGGCGG
>DATGDQ010000191.1:0-4239 GCA_035310785.1 Gemmatimonadaceae bacterium
GATCCGGTCACGCTCGAGGATCACTTCGCGCGCGTGAAGGTGCCGCGCAGCTTGCCGCGGTGGGTGAAGTTCGGGCGCCCGAATCAGTTCGTGCCGCTCGAGCAGCTCATCGGCATAAATCTGCGCGCGCTCTTTCCAGGAATGGAAGTTCTCAACTGGTACGCGTTTCGGATCACCCGTAACTCGGACATCGAGCTGCTGCAGTCCGAGGAGCCGGACGACCTGCTCGCGACGATCGAGGAGCAGGTCTTTCTGCGCAGATTCGGCGAGGTGGTGCGCCTCGAGGTGCAGACCGGAACCCCCCCGTCGATGCGTGCGCTGCTGATCGACGAGCTCCGAGATGACCGGTTGCCTCCGAACGCGACGCTCACCGAGGCCGACGTGCACGAGATGGGGCCGCTGCTCGAGCTGGGCGATCTCCGGGATCTCGCGCTGCTCGAGATTCCGGAGCTGCGCGATCCGCCACTGGTACCGACCACGCCGCCGCGTCTGCGTGGAGTGAACGGCGGCATGTTCGACGTGATCCGGCAGGGCGACGTGCTCGTGCATCACCCGTTCGACTCGTTCCAGACCACGGTGGAACAGTTCATCGAGCGCGCGGCAGAGGACGAGGACGTGCTCGCGATCAAGCTCACGTTGTACCGCACGTCGGGTGATACCCCGATCGTTCGCGCCCTCACCGAGGCCGCGGAAAGCGGAAAGCAGGTCGTCGTGCTCGTGGAGCTGAAGGCGCGCTTCGACGAGGCGAACAACATCACGTGGGCGCGGCAGCTCGAAAGTGCAGGTGTGCACGTCGTGTATGGGATGATGGATTTGAAGACGCACACGAAGACCTGCCTCGTGGTGCGGCGCGAGGCGGATGGCATTCGCCGGTACGTGCACGTGGGAACGGGCAACTACAACTCGAAGACGGCAAGGCAATACACCGACATCGGCCTGTTCACGTGCAATCCCGAGATCGGGGCCGATCTGAGCGACCTGTTCAACTTCCTCACCGGATTTTCGCGGCAGCGCCACTACCGGAAGCTCATCATCGCACCGGGCGACATGCGCGAGCGATTTCTCGCCTTGATCGATCGCGAAGCGTCGCACGCGCGTCAAGGGCGGGCGGCTCGGATCATCGTGAAGATGAATGCGCTCGCGGATCCGGCGATGGTCGCGGCGCTCTACGCCGCGTCGCAGGCGGGCGTCGAGATCGATCTCATCGTGCGCGGCATCTGTTGCCTGCGCCCCGGGATCGACGGTGTGAGCGACACCATTCGTGTGACCAGCATCGTCGGCCGTTTTCTCGAGCACTCGCGCCTCTGGTATTTCCTGAACGGCGGAGACGAGGAGTACTACCTGGGCTCTGCCGACTGGATGCCGCGGAACTTCGAGCGCCGGGTAGAGGCGGTGACGCCGGTCGAGGACAAGTCGTTGCACGAGCGGCTGAACACACTGCTCGGCACCTACCTGCGCGATAACAGAAATGCGTGGACGCTGAATCCGGATGGGACCTACACGCAGCGGCGCGCCGATGGCGAGCCGGAGCTCGCGACGCAGGTCATCGCCGTGACGTCTACGTGGGGGATCGCTCCGCTCGATCCGTGATCGCGGCGATCGCCTGCGCCGCGCGCGAGCCCACGATCTCCACGGGTACGCCGGCGACCTTTTCGAGCAGCTGTGCCTTCCGACTCGCGCCCCACACCTCGAGGCGCATCGGCTGGTGCACGTTGCGCGGAATCGGGGTGATGCGGATGCGGTTGTGCATCCAGCGCACCTTCACCCGATCCACTGCCGAGATGTGTCCGCGATCGAGCCCGTCCGCGAGCCGCAGGATCGCCGAGAGCCGTTTCACCTGCTCGCGCACGGGCTTCGCGAGCGATCCGTAGCTCGGATGTCGTTTCGATGGCGCCGCCCCTCGATGGTAGCGCGCGACGTTCGCGACCACGAGCTGCTCCATCGGCGACATCCCGAGCAGCTCTGCGTGCGTGATCAGGTAATACGAGTGCTTGTGATGCTTGTCGTAGCTGATGTGGTAGCCGATATCGTGCAGCATCGCCGCCGCGGCGAGAAGCTCGCGCTCGCCGGCTCGTGCGCCGAGCCGGACGCCGAGCGCGTCGAAGAGCTGAAGCGCGAGGCGCTGCACGTGCAGCGAGTGCCGCTCCTCGAAGTGACACGCCTCCGCGAGCCGGCGCACGGAGCGCTCGCGGGCCTCACCCGGACTCGCAACGGTGGGAAGCACCTTCGCGGTCTCGAGTAGCAGCCCCTCGCGAATTCCATAGGCGGACACCACCAGGCTCGGACTGTCCAGTCGCGCCATCACCTCGGCGATCACCGCGAGTCCGGCGACGATGATGTCCGAACGACCGGCATTGAGCCCGGCGACCGTGAGCCGCTCGGTGGGCGTCATGTCCTGCAGGCTGTCGAGAATGTGCTCGAGGTCGACGCGAGCCACGCGCGTGCCGTGCACGCTCTGCGCGGGCCGAATGCCCTGACGCGCGAGCGACATGCCCGCGAGGTTCGTGAACGTGCCACCCGAGCCGATGACCTGGGCGTTGCGCCACTCGCGCGCGGGGAGATGGCGCAGCAGCTCGTGGCGCACGTCACGCCGCAGCTCCTTCACCGCGCCGCGCGTGATCTTTTTCGGGAAGTAGCGCTCGGTCATGCGGAGCGCGCCGAAGGGAAGGGACACGAGACGATCGATGAGCCCCGCGGCACTGAGCGCGAACTCGAGCGAGCCGCCGCCGATGTCGACGACCGCCGCGCGGCCGGACGCCAGATCGAAGTGCGCGAGCGCACTTCGAAATCCGAGAAGCGCCTCATCGGTTCCCTCGAGCACACGGAGCTGGAGCTTCGCTGCCTTGCGAACCATGTCCGAGAACTGCCGCGCGTTCGAGGCGTCGCGCACGGCGCTCGTGGCGACCGCCTCGATGCGCGTGGCGCCGAGCTGTCGCGCGAGCATCGCCATGCGCGCGACGGCCTCCGTGGCGCGCTGCATCGCCGAATCGGTGAGCGAGCCACGCTCGTCCATCCCGGCGCCCAGCCGCGGCGCGGACTTCATCTCGTCGACGACCTTGATGTGCCCGTCCGTCGACACGTCGGCGACGATCGCGCGGATCGAGTTCGATCCGATGTCGATGGCGGCAACGCGGTCCATGCCGCTCGGGGCCTCAGGCCGAAGCGGCGACAGGACGGTTCTCCAGTCGATGCTTGATCGTCTTGCCCTCGGCCAGGTAGACGGCGTCCTCCGCGATGTTCGTCGCGAGATCCGCAACGCGCTCGAGATTGCGGCTCACCAGGAACAGCTCGAGGGCGGCCGAGATCGTGGTCGGGTCTTCGAGCATGTGCGTGAGCAGAATCCGGAAGAGCGAGTCGTGCAACGCGTCCACCTGATCGTCGCGACGGCAGACATCGCGTCCGAGCGTCCCGTCCGCACGAACGAACGCATCGAGCGCATCGCCGAGCATCAGTCGCGCACGTCGGGCCATGTCCTCGATCTCGGGATCGGGGGTGATGTTCGACTTCATCTCCACGAGTCGCTGCGTGGACTGCGCGATGTTCACCGCGTGGTCCCCCACGCGCTCGAGGTCGCTCGAGATCTTGATCGCGCTGATGATGAAGCGGAGGTCGCGCGCCATCGGCTGCTGGAGCGCGAGCAGCGAGACCGCGAGCCCCTCGACCTCCACCTCGAGAGAATCGATCTCTCCGTCACCTTCGATGACCGCGTCCGCCTTGCCGGCGTCGCGGTGCAGCAGGGCTTCCACCGAGAGATCGACGAGCGCTTCTGCACGCTCGGACATGTCGAGCAGCCGTTGCTTGAGCTGATCGAGCTGCTCGTGGAAGTGTCGAAATCCAGCGCTGTCGGCGGGGCTCATCCGAATCTCCCTGTCACGTAGGCTTCCGTCCGCGGCTCGCGAGGACTGGTGAAGAGACGATCCGTCGCGTTCACTTCTACGAGGCGGCCCAGGTAGAAGAAGGCAGTGAATTCCGACACGCGCGCCGCCTGTTGCATGTTGTGGGTGACGATGACGATCGTCAACTCCCGCTTCAGCTCGTAGAGCAGCTCCTCCACTTTCTGCGTCGCGATCGGATCGAGCGCGCTCGCCGGCTCGTCCAGCAGGAGCACCTCGGGATCGTTCGCGAGCGCACGCGCGATGCAGAGACGCTGCTGCTGGCCACCCGAAAGGCCAAGGGCGCTGTGTCGCAAGCGATCCTTCACCTCATCCCACAGCGCGGCGCGCCGCAGCGAAGTCTCGA
>DATGDQ010000192.1:0-6036 GCA_035310785.1 Gemmatimonadaceae bacterium
CGCTTCGCTCTGTGGAACAACGAGGAGTCCGGACTCGACGGCGCGGTGGCGTACGTCGCGCAGCGACAGGCGCTGCAGGGAATCGAGTCGCCGAAGGGATCGGGGCAATATCCCGAGCCCAGGTGGTTGGGCATGGTGCAGCACGACATGATGCTCTTCGACCACGGCATGCCGCGTCCGGATGGAACGATCTCGAAGGAGCAGCGACCGGAGGCCGACGTGAACATCGAGTATCAGTCGAAGTCGAAGTACGCGGCAGATGCACAGAAGCTCGCATGGCACTTCGAGAACGCGAACGAGCTGTACGCGACCGACTATCCCGCGCAGGTCGGACGGCACATGACGAACACCGACTCGTCACCGTTCATGGACATCGTGCCCGCCATCAGCCTGCGGGAGAATGAGCGCGGGGCACAGATCGGCAACGGATGGGACCCGCAGTGGCATCAGCCCACCGATCTCTACGCGACATACTCCGACAAGGACTTTCGTCTCGGCCTGAACGCGGCGCAGACGACGCTCAGTGCGGTGGCGGTGCTCGCTGGTGCGCGCCTCTCGGCCGCCACGCGGTAGGGAGGCGGGAGGAGGGAAGAGAAGTGCGAACGGCTGGGCACGAATTTGAAAGACATGAGAACGAATCGAACCCGGCGAGGGTGAGGGGCGGCGCGGATTGATCGAGCGCCGCGTCCTTCTTTAGGAACGACGAAAGACAAGAGCGCTGATGTGCCGGATTCGAATCGTTGCACTCTTCGTCCAATTCGTGTCCAGCGGTGAGCTAGTCCCTCACCGCACGAAGGAATTTTCGCGGTGGAGCTCGCCGCGGGCTGCTCTCAAGGCGGCTGTCTTTCAGAGCGTAGTGGATGTGGAGGACGTGAATTACGCGAATCCACGACCACCCGTGGGACTCCGTCGAAATGCGGGAAGCGCTCACGGAGGCGACGCGTCGCTGTTCTTCGCGCGCGGGCGCTTAGTCGTATTGCACCAGTCGATCTCGAATCCCATGTTATAACGGGAATTATTATCCATCCTCCCATGGCCAGTCGACTTCAGCACGAGATCAAACAGACCAAGCCGTTCGCGCGGCCCGGAGACGAGGCGTTGCTCTCGATTCTTCGAACGGCGAGCGTGCTCGAGCACGCCTTCAACGAGCTCCTCCGCCCGTTCGGGTTGACCATGACGCAGTACAACGTGCTGCGCATTCTGCAGGGCGCGGGTGCGGCCGGGCTGTGCGGGCGCGAGATCGGCGAGCGGCTCGTGTCGCGCGTACCGGACGTCTCGCGCCTGCTCGATCGCATGGCGGACACGGGGCTGATCGCCAAGGAGCGGGACGCCGAGGACCGGCGTCACGTGACGACGCGACTCACCGCGAAAGGGCGGCGCCTGCTCGCGCAGGCGACGCCTGCACTCATGGAAGCCGAGGGCGGCCGTACGGACCGACTGTCGGCGAGGAGCGTCAAGGCCCTGATCGAGGCCCTGGAGCTCATCCGCGAGGGGCCGTGAACCTTTCGCCCGGCTCGATGGTTGTTATAACAGGTATCTCGCTCATCTCCACTTCTTCAGGATCAGCACCATGACCAACTCTCTACTGGATCTGGCCACGCTGAGCGCCGGCCTTCTGGTCGTTCGCCTCGTCGTCGGGCTCCTCATGGCCGCGCACGGATCACAGAAGCTTCTCGGCTGGTTCGGCGGACACGGCATCGCCGGCACCGGCATGTTCTTCGAAACGATCGGCTTTCGCCCCGGCCGCTTCTTCGCGACGCTCGCAGCCGCCACCGAAGTCGTGAGCGGACTCCTCGTAGCACTCGGCCTGCTCGGCCCCGTCGGCCCGGCATTGATGCTGTCGGTGATGATCGTCGCCGCCGTGTCCGTGCACTGGAAGAACGGGCTCTTCGCGGCGACGAACGGCATCGAGGTGGCGCTCTTCTACGGAACCGTCGCCGCCGGGCTCGCGCTCATCGGCTTCGGCCGCTACTCGCTCGATGCAGTGCTCGGACTTACGACGCTCTACACGCCTACATGGGCGCTCGTGGCCCTCACGGTCGGCATTCTCGGCGGAGTGGGCAACCTGCTCGCGCGACGTCCCGTCGCTGCCGCGTAGGCGCGAGACTCGAATGGAGATCGGGATCTACACGTTCGCCGAGCGCACGCCGGATGCCTCCGGGCATCTGGTGAGCGCGGAGCAGCGCCTCGCGGATCTACTCGAGGAGCTGGAGCTCGCGGACCAGCTCGGGCTCGATGTGTTCGGCGTGGGTGAACATCATCGCCCCGACTACGTGGTGTCGTCGCCGGCGGTCGTGCTGGCGGCCGGCGCGGCGCGCACGAAGCGCATTCGCCTCACGAGTGCCGTGTCGGTACTCAGCTCCGACGATCCCGTGCGCGTGTTTCAGGATTTCGCGACGCTCGATCTCCTTTCGCACGGCCGCGCGGAGATCATGGCGGGGCGCGGCTCCTTCATCGAGTCGTTCCCGCTGTTCGGCTACGATCTCGACGACTACGACGAGCTCTTCGCCGAGAAGCTCGGGCTGCTGCTCGAGGTGCGCGCGAAGGAGACGGTGGAGTGGAGCGGGGTGCATCGCGCGCCGATCCATGGGCGTGCCGTCTACCCGCGACCGGTTCAGAATCCGCTTCCGGTGTGGGTGGCCGTGGGCGGCACGCCGCAGTCCGTGGTGCGGGCGGCCACGCTGGGATTGCCGATGGCGCTCGCCATCATTGGTGGAGAGCCCGAGCGCTTCAAGCCGATGGTCGATCTGTATCGCGAGGCCGCGAGACGCGCGAGTCACGATCCGGCGTCGCTTCCGGTGAGCATCAACTCGCACGGCTACATCGCGGACACGTCGCGTCAGGCGGCGGACGAGGCCTATCCGCCCTACTTCGATGTGATGGGCCGGATCGGTCGTGAGCGGGGATGGTCACCGCCGACACGCGCGAAGTTCGAAGCCGAGCGCTCGGGGCGCGGCGCGCTGCTCGTGGGCGATCCTCAGCAGGTGATCGACAAGATTCTCTTCGAGCACGAGCTCTTCGCGCACCAGCGTTTCCTCATGCAGATGAGCGTGGGCACGATGCCGCACGGGCAGATCATGCACTCGATCGAGCTGCTGGGAAACGTCGTCGCGCCGGCCGTGCGGAAGGCGCTCGGCGACGCGCAACCGGCGGGTCAGGCCGCGGCGGAGAACGTCGGTCGCCCTGAGGAGACGGCGGACAGTCAGGCCCGGTAGATCGTCACTCTCGTATCGTCGAACGTGCGCGAGCTGGCGCCACGCGGGAGCTCGTGCACGGCCGCGTGCTCGACGACGAGAATCCGCGAGAAGCGACTGACCTTCCAGCTGCCAATGACGCGATCGAGCTGACGTGATTCGTACGGCGGATCGGCGAAGGCGATGTCGTAGCTGGAAGGGCCGAGCATCGCGGCGTAGGGTATCGCGTCGCGCTTGAAGATGCGCGTGGAGTCGCGGAGTCGAAGTGCGGCGATGTTGGCGCGGAGTGCGTGCAGGCTGTCCGGGCGGAACTCGACGAAATCGACGCTCTTCGCGCCACGCGAGAGCGCTTCGATGCCGATCGCCCCGGTTCCTGCGAAGAGCTCGACCACCCGCGCGTCCGGCAGATCGTCGCGCACCATGTCGAGCATGGCTGCCCGCACGTGCTCCGCGGTGGGGCGGACCCGGCGATCCTGGGGCGAGACGAGATCGCGGCCGGCCAGCCTTCCCGCCACGATTCTCACGGGCCGTGATGCGTAAACATCAGTAGAATCTAGCCTTGCGTACGATACCATCGGCGGCTGATCGCCCCGGCACGTGGAATGCTGCATTCGACAGGCTGTCGCTTCTGCTCGTCACGGCAATGTGGTATCCTCCGCTGGTCCAAGGCGGAGAGCACTCTCGCGTCGACACACTTGAACCAGTGATCCCTCTGGACGAGCCCGCCATACCCGTGCGCAGTCACTCCAACGGATCCCCGCGTTCTCGCGGCGAATCCGCGCGGAATCCTGCCGTGGGTGCGAGTGTGCTTCTGGACTCTCCCGACTTCTATCGATTGCTCGTCGATCGCGTGCGCGACTACGCGATCTTCGCGCTCGATACCACCGGGCACATCGTCAGCTGGAACGAAGGCGCGCGACGGCTCAAGGGATGGTCCGCGAACGAGATCATCGGACGCCACTTCTCCACCTTCTATCCCGATTACGACATCGCCAGCGGCAAGCCCGCGTACGAGCTCGCGACTGCCATCCGCGAGGGGCGGTTCGAGGACGAAGGGTGGCGCATCAAGAAGGATGGGTCGCGCATGTGGGCGAATGTGATCATCACCGCGCTGTTCGATGATGACGGCACACACGTCGGATTCGCCAAGGTCACGCGCGACCTCACTGATCGGCGCGCCGCCGAAGAGACGCTGCGCGTGAGCGAAGAGCGCTTCCGCCTGCTCGTACAGAACGTGAAGGACTACGCGATCTTCATGCTGAGCCCGAGCGGGCACATCGTCAGCTGGAACGAAGGAGCCCAGAGGATCAAGGGCTACTCGGAGTCGGAGATCATCGGGAAGCATTTCTCCGTATTCTACCCGGAGGAGGACGTCGCCAGCGGCAAGCCGGCTTTCGAGCTTCTCGTGGCTGCGAAAGACGGTCGCTTCGAAGACGAGGGCTGGCGTCTCCACAAGAACGGCTCTCGGCTCTGGGCGAACGTGGTCATCTCCGCCGTGCGCAATCCCGCCGGAGAGCTCATTGGCTTCGCCAAGGTCACGCGCGATCTCACGGAATATCGCGCCGCGCAGGAGCAGGCGCTCGCGGACACTCGGCGCGCTGCGGAAGCGGAGGTTGCCAATCGCACGAAGAGTGAGTTCCTGGCAGCCATGTCGCACGAGCTGCGCACTCCGCTCAATGCCATCGGAGGCTACGCGGAGCTCATCGCGATGGGCATCGCAGGACCCATCACCGAGCAGCAGCAGGACTACATCGCACGCATCCGCTCGAGTCAGCAGCACCTGCTGGGCATCATCACCGACCTGCTCAACTTCAGCAGGATCGAGGCGGGGCAGGTGACCTACGATCTCGGTCCCATCCCCGTACAGAACATCGTCGACAGCGTGATGCCGCTCATCGCGCCTCAGGCCGAGTCGAGGAACATCACCCTGTCCAGCGAGCCGGCACCGTCGGGAGCGATCGTGCTCGCCGACCAGCGGAAGGCAGAGCAGATCGTGTTGAACCTCATGTCGAACGCGATCAAGTTCACCGATGCCGCAGGCAGCGTCTCGGTTCGATGCGCTGTCGAGGACGGAATGGCGTGCATCGCGGTCGAGGACAGCGGCGTCGGAATTCCCGCCGACAAACTCGCGGCGATCTTCGAGCCGTTCGTGCAGCTCGGCCGCTCGCGCACGAGCCAGCACGAGGGCACCGGCCTCGGGCTCTCGATCAGCCGGGATCTCGCGCGGGCCATGGGTGGCGACGTCACCGTGACGAGCGCCGTGGGTGTCGGCAGCACCTTCACGCTGACGCTCCCGCGGGCGGCTGCCGACTCCTAACGCATCACGCTGATCGGATCCACCTGCGTTGCCCGACGCACCGGCGCGAGCAGCGCGATCGATGCGCACGCGACGATCATCAGCGCGGTCACCACCAGCGTCGCCGGATCGAACGGCTGCACGCCGTACAGCAGGTTCCGCAGCATGGCTCCGACGAACACCACGCCGACCACGCCGACTGCGAGACCGGTCGCCATCCACATCGCACCCTGCCGGATGACGAGTCCCGCAATCCCGTTTCGTGTCGAACCGAGCGCCACGCGCACGCCGAACTCACGCTCGCGTGCCGCCGCCATCGCTGCGAACATCGCGTACACGCCCACCGATGCGAGCAGCAGCGCGAGCGCGCCGAAGCCCGTCATGAGCAGCACCGGAAGCCGGCGTCCCGCGAGTCCGTCCGACAGCAGCGCGTTCATCGTCGTCACGTTGTGCGTCGCGAGATCGGGATCGTACGAGGCGGCCGCAGCCTGAATCTGTTTCGCGAGCGCGAGCGGATCGGCCTGCGTGCGCACCAGAAAACTCAGA
>DATGDQ010000193.1:0-19165 GCA_035310785.1 Gemmatimonadaceae bacterium
GGCGGGGGTGATGCAGATGACGCGCGCTCTCGCGAAGCGGCTGGCTCCGAAGATTCGAGTGAATGCAGTCGTTCCTGGCGCCGTGCTGCTGCCGGAGCATTGGACGAAGGAAGATGCGGATCGGCTCATTCGCACGACACCGCTCGCAAGGCTCGGCGCTCCAGAGGATGTTGCGCACGCGGTGATCTATCTGCTCGAGTCCGACTATGTCACCGGCGACGCGGTGGTCGTCGACGGCGGCAGGCACCTGCGCTGAGTGCCGTCGTGCTTCCGCTGGCTACTCCGCAGCGCTACGGCACGATCGTCGTCGTCGGCGGTGGCTGCTACGGATCCTACTATGTTCGGCAGCTTGGGCGGGCAGCGCGCGCGGGGGCGCTCGTTGCCGAACGAGTGCGGGTCGTCGATCGTGATCCCGAATGTCGGGTTGCGATGGAGCAGGCGACCGACAGCGGTGCGAATGTCGAGATCGTCGTGGCAGACTGGACGCATTTCTTCGACACGTATCTCGGCGATGCAGCTGCGCGAGGAGATACGAAGCCGGGTGAGCCCCCGGATGCGATTGTACCCTCGCCGCTCATGCCTCACCTCATGTACGAATGGATCGAACGCCGGGCGCGAGCGCGTTGGCCGAGTCGCGCGATAGCAAGGCGGCCGCTCGATCCGCCCAGCGGAATTCCCTGGCAGAAGCGGGGAGCGGACGGAACGCAGTATGTGAGCTTCGCCGAGTGGGTGTGTCCCGTGAACTGCATAGAGCCTGAACTCTGTCCTGCCACTCGGGGGCCGCGCAGCTGGAGCATGCCGCCGGCGGTCGCCGCGGCCGCGGAGGAGGCCCGTCGACACGGGCGGAACCTTGCGGGTCCTGTCATCTTTCATTGTCAGCATCGCGCGTATGGAGTGGGCATGTTCGACACGCGCGATGTGGTCGCGGGCGACGCGCTCGTGCAGCGCGCCGCGTCGGGAGGCGCGGTCGAGGTGCTGGTGGGGACGGTCTCGCACTGTCACGGCGCGCTGACCGTGCTTGCGATCGGCGACTAGATCGCACGACTTCGAAGAACGAGGCGAACGTGGGACAAACGTACGAGTACGACGTGGTGATCATCGGAGCGGGGCCGGCGGGACTCACCGCGGGCCTCTACGCGGGCCGCGCCATGCTCAAGGCCGTGATGCTCGAGCGCCTCGGCGAGCCCGGCGGCGAGATCCTCAACACGGAGCTCGTGGAGGACTATCCCGGCTTCGAGTCGATCTTCGGACGCGAGCTCGCCGAGAAGTTCGCGAGCCATGCGGCGAAGTTCGGCGCGGAGCTTCGCACGTTCGTGGTCGTGGAGCGCGTCGAGAAGGGAGAGGATGGCTATTTCACCACCACGACCGACGATGGCGATGTCTACCGCTCGCCAACAGTCATCCTCACCGCTGGCGGCACGCCCATCAAGCTCGGTGTTCCCGGAGAGGAGCAATACGCAGGGAAAGGTGTTTCATACTGCGCGATCTGCGACGGCGCATTCTTTCGCGGCCACACGATTGCCGTCGTGGGCGGTGGAGACGCTGCGCTCGAAGAGGCGGATTTTCTCACTCGATACGCCCACAAGGTGTATCTGCTGCATCGGCGCGAGGAGTTCCGCGCGTCGAAGCTGGTGCAGCGCCGCGTGTTCGACAATCCGAAGATCGAGATCATCCGGAACGTCGTGGTGGAGGAGATCGTGGGCGATGGCGCCGGGCTCGTCTCGAGCGTCCGCCTGCGAAACGTGCTCACCGAGGAGCGCTCGCCCCTCGAGGTGACCGGCGCGTTCATCTTCATCGGCTTCCGTCCGAACACCGGCGTGCTCGTCGATCACGTGGAGCACGACTCCAGTGGTTACATCATCACGGATGCCAACATGGAGACGAAGGTGCAGGGACTCTTCGTCGCCGGCGACGTGCGTTCGCAGCTCACTCGACAGGTCACGACCGCGGCCGGGGATGGTACGACGGCGGCGATCGCGGTGGAGAAGTACCTCACCGCTTTCCGCCGCCATGAGCCCACGGAAATCATGAGCAACGGTGGCTATACGGTATGAAGATTCAGACGTTGACCGTCGGACCGCTCGAGGAGAATTGCTATCTCCTCATCGACGAGTCGACCAATCGCGCGGTGCTGATCGATCCAGGCGACGAGCCGGCGCGCATCAATGATGCTCTGCGCGCGTCGGGCGCCACGCTCGAGAGCGTATGGCTGACGCACGCGCATTTCGACCATCTCGGCGGGCTCGCGGGGGTGCTGCGCGCGCATCCCGTTCCCGTGTACATGCACCCGCTCGAAGCTCCGCTGCACGAAGTAGCCGTCGACGCCGCGCTGCGATTCGGCATCCGCATCGATGCTCCGCCGCCTGCGGATCGCGCGCTCGGGGAGGGCGATCGCGTGCGCGTGGGATCGCAGGAGCTTTCGGTCATGCACGTACCGGGACACGCACCAGGGCACGTCGCGTTCTACAATGACAGCGCGATCTTTGGCGGCGACTGCCTGTTCGCAGGCTCCATCGGCCGCACGGATCTGCCGTTCGCCGATCGCGACACGCTCGATGCGTCGGTGGCGCGACTCATTGCGCTCGGCGACGAGCTTGCGTTGTATCCCGGGCACGGGATGGCCACGACGATCGGTCGCGAGCGGCGCTCGAATCCATTCGTGATAGGCAGCGCGCGCCTGGTACGCCTCAAGCGATGAGCGGTTCGGTACCGGAGGCACTGCGCCCACCCGCGGGGTGGCCGCTGCCGGTCTCGGCGATCCTCCTCGCGGCATGGCTTGGCGCTGCGCTCTACTTCTCGATCGTCGTTACGCGCGCGGCATTCGCCGTGCTCCCCTCGCGCACGTTGGCGGGGGCGCTCGTTGGGCACACGCTTCCGGTGCTGTACGACACCGGCATGCTCGTGGGCGCCGCGCTCATATTCGCAGCGTGGAAGTCGACGACGGGAGCGGCGCGCACGACCTCGCTCCTTGGAGGCATCGCGATCGTCGGGCTCACCCTGGTTGCGCGCTTCGTCATCCTTGCTCGCATCGCGCGACTTCGACTCACCCTGCCATCAGCGATCGAGACTCTCAACGTCGACGACCCAGCGCGGCGTGCCTTCGGCCAGCTGCACGCGATGTCCGTCGGTGCGCTCGCCCTGGCGATCCTCGCCGGTCTGATCGTCATGATCGTGCTTGCGCACTCTCTCACCATCGTTGCCCATGACTGATCAGCAGCCGCGCGTTCCGCTGCCGCCCCTCGACGAGGCCCCGCCCGATGTCGCGCGGCTGTTCGACGCTTTCATGCGCGAGCGGGGAAATGTGCCCAACCTCTTCCGCGCGGCATCGCTTCGCCCGCCGATCGTTCTCACACTCTTCGCACATCTTCGCGCCGTCACGGGTCCCGGTGAGGTGCCGGTGCTGCTCAAGGAGCTGCTGACGGTGCGCGTGTCGCAGCTCAACTCGTGCGCGTACTGTCTCGCCTCTCACACGGCGCTCTCGCGCAAGTACGGCGCGACGGATGCGCAGCTGTCGGCTCTGGCGAGCGGACAATTCGCTGACTTCGAGCCGGGCTGGAAAGCGGCGCTTGCCTTCGCGGATGCGATGACGCCCACGAACGGCGACGTAACGGACGAAATCTACGCTGAACTGGCCAGATGGTGGACGGCCCCTCAAATTATCGAGATCACGAGCGTGATCGGGTTTTTCAACTATTTCAATCGATTTGCCGAGGCGCTTCGCATACCGGTCACACGGTGATGCGCGGCCGGGAGAAGCGTACATGAAGAGAACCTTGTTCGCGGTTGCTGCACTGGTGCTCACGATCGCCGGCTGCAAATCGGACTTCGGCAGCATCCCGTCGTCCGTGCCGCTCGGCGTGCTGACCATCGCGATGGCCGATGCGCCGAATGGCGTGCACACGACCAGCCCCGTCGCGTATTTCGTCAATGCGGTCAACGTCAGCATCCCCAATAGCGGCACGAGCGCCGACACGTGTGCGCAGCTTGCGTATCCGGGGGCGAACACCCCTGCGGCACTCGCGCAAATCGACGCCGGAGCGCCGGTCACGGTGGCGACGACGACAGACACGGCCCAGCTGACGCCGCAGGCGCCCGATGTGAACGGATACGTGTTCTATCGCATGGCGGCCAACGACAGCATCACCGTGAGGCCCGGATCCACATCACGGGTGATCATCCCCGGCGCATCGAACGGGTATCACGCGTTCAACTCGACGTTCGTGAACGCGGATTCGCTGGTCGTGCAGCCCATCGATGCGACGAAGGACAGCACGGGTGATCTCACGGTCCACTGGAACGCGCAGGTCGGCCCGAGAGCGTCCGTGGTGCTGCAGCTCCTGTTCTCGACCGGTGGCGGGTCGCCGAACACGCAGATCTTCTGTCAGTTCACCGACAACGGCTCACACGCCGTGGAAGCCCGACTCGCCAATCTGTGGCGAAACGGCAGCGCGAAGCACGTGCACGCGTATCGCTTCCTGACGACCATCACGAACGATGGCACCGATCAACTCGATGTCGTGTCGCAATACAGCACCGACAGCACGCAAATTCTGAATCCCTGATCGTGGCCGCTCGCACTGGTTCGGCGAACTCGCGCGCTGATGCCGCGACGCGCACCGAGAAGGACCCACTCGGTGCGCTCGCCGTTCCCGCATCCGCACTGTACGGCGCACAGACGGCGCGCGCTGCAGAGAATTTTCCGATCAGCGGACTGCGTCCGCTGCCGATGTTCGTCACGGCGGTGGTGTGGATCAAGAAGGCGGCGGCACTCACCCACAAGCAGACGGGCCGGCTCGACGCCAAACTCGCGGACGCGATCGTTGCCGCCGCGGACGAAATCCTCGGCGGCGCGCATCGAGAGCATTTCATCGTCGATGTGTTTCAGGCCGGCGCCGGCACATCGCACAACATGAACGTGAACGAGGTGCTCGCGAATCTGGCGAACGAGCATCTCGGATCGGCACGCGGCAGCTACGCGCCCATCCATCCGAATGATCACGTCAACATGGCGCAGTCTACCAACGACGTGATTCCCACCGCCATCCGTCTCGGCGCGCTGGCCCTCGCGCGCGATCTGAGCGCCGCCTTCGGGGCGCTTCGCGACGCGCTGCTCGCCAAGGGTGCGGAGTTCGATGACGTGCTCAAGAGCGGACGCACGCATCTGCAGGACGCGATGCCCATTCGGCTGGGGCAGGAGTTCCGCGCGTACGGTCACACGATCGATCGCAACCTGCAGCGCATCGAGATGGCGGCGACGTTTCTTCGCGATCTCGGTATCGGAGGAAGTGCCGTCGGTACCGGCGTGAACGTGGAACCGGAGTATCCGGCGCTGATGGTGCAGCATCTGCGCGATCTCACGGGTCTCGATCTGAGAGAGGGCGCAGATCGCATCCAGCTCATGCAGAGCATGGGCGACGCCGCCGGATTCAGCGGCGCCCTGCGCACGCTCGCGGTCGATCTCGGAAAGATCGCGAGCGATCTGCGCCTCATGGCGTCCGGTCCACGAACGGGGCTCGACGAGATTCGACTGCCCGCCGTGCAGCCCGGATCATCGATCATGCCGGGGAAGGTGAATCCATCCATTCCCGAGATGGTGAACCAGGTCTGCTTCCAGGTGATGGGAAACGATACCTGCGTCGCGATCGCGGCGGAGCACGGCCAGCTCGAGCTGAACGTGATGATGCCCGTGATCGCGCACAACGTGTTCCTCTCCGAAATGATTCTCGCCAGCGCGGCGCGATCGCTCTCCGAAAAGACCATCGCCGGAATCGAAGCGAATCGTGAGATGTGCGCGTACTGGGTGGAGCGCTCGGCGGCGCTGGCGACGGCGCTCGCGCCGCAGATCGGCTACGCACGTGCGGCTGAGCTGAGCAAGCAGTCGGTGAAGGAGAATGTGCTCATCCGGGATCTCGTGAAGCGCGAGCACGTGCTTCCGGACGAAGAAGCCGATGAGGTGCTCGATCTGCGCAAAATGACGGAGATCGGCGTTCCTGGCGGCGCGCACGGCGGGGTTTCGGCGGGTTAGTCCGCCCGCCCGGCACCCTGTGATTCGCGCCCTTGTTCCGGTCGCAAACGATCGGTAATCTGCAAGGGATGCGCATCACCACGTGGGCCGAGTACGGTTTGATCAGCGCGTTGCACCTGGCTCGTCGTTTCGACGAGGGGCCGGTGACCGGGCGCGATCTCGCGGCGCGAGAGAAGCTTCCCGCCGATTACGTCGAGCAGATCATGCTTCGACTGCGGCGTGCCGAGATCGTTCGCAGCACCCGCGGCGCCCACGGCGGATACGTGCTCGCGCGCGCGCCGCACGAGATCTCCGTCAGAGAGATCATTCAGGCCTCCGAGCTCTCGACCTTCGATCTCCACTGCGTCTCGCATCCGGTCAACAGCGAGCGATGCGCGGCATCCGGCGAGTGCAGCATTCGCCCCGTCTGGATGCTGCTGCAGCAGAAGATCGACGACGTGCTCGAGGGTGTCCACCTCTCCGATCTCCTCCATGGCGAGCAGGTGGTGCGCGGACGGGTCGGACTTCCGATTCTCACCGTCTGATCGCGCGCGACCCGTGATACGGTCGCTCCGCGCCTGGACGCTCGATCGCGATCAGCGGCGGCGCGCAGCACGATACGTCGCGGCGTTGTACGCGGAGCCGGAGGAAGAGGATGTGCGGTGGCTCAGCGAGAACGGCACCGATTGCGATGCGGATCACGCGCGATGGGAGCTTCGCTACGCGCGACGTGCGCTCGGATTGCTCGCCGCACAGCGAGATGCGCTCGACGATCGCACCGCGTCGCTGGTGGCCACCGAGCTGGCGCGCGCGCTGGCCAACGATTCCGCCGTAGCGCCTGGAAAGATCCGCATGGCCGAGCGCCAGTTGAATGCGCGCCTGAGCGCATACGGCGACGCGCTCGGCAATCGCGAGGGCGAGGGCAGCGGCTGGCATCTCGGTCGAGCGCTGCTCGAGTTCGCCGGACATCGCGATGCGGTGCGCCCCAACGTCGTCGCCCATGCGAGTGATGTGCTCGCGCGCTACCTCGGCGAGGCGAACGCCGCGCTGCGCAAGAATTTCGGCGCCGCAACGCTCCCCTGATGAACGAACGGGCGACCGCTTGCGCGCATCGCCCGTTGCTCTCCATGCCGAAGGGGGGACTCGAACCCCCACGGGCATACGCCCACTGCGCCCTGAACGCAGCGCGTCTACCAATTCCACCACTTCGGCGTGAGCGAAAAAGCTACGGGTCCGATGAGGCAAAGTCAACGCGCGCCGTTGCTTGCCGCATCCGCCACTTCTAAGTTGTGAACGGCGGCCGACGAGCCAGATCGGTGACCGCTCTCTCCGCCGCGAGTCTTTCTTGAGCGTCCCATGCCCACAGCCGATGAGCAGGACGGGCACAAGATCATTGCCCGAAACAAACGCGCGCGCCACGACTATCAGATCATCGAAGCGTGGGAGGCCGGCATCGTGCTGACGGGGACCGAGGTGAAGTCGCTGCGCGAGGGTAAGGCAAACCTCACCGATAGCTATGGAATCCTGAACGACGGCGAGGTCTTTCTGCTCAACCTGCACATCCCGCCCTACGAGCAGGGGAACCGATTCAATCATGAGCCCACACGCACGCGAAAGCTGCTCATGCATCGCAAGGAGATACGCAAGCTCATCGGCGCGGTCGAGCGCCAGGGGCTCACGTTGATTCCGCTCGAGATGTACTTCAAGCGTGGAGTCGCGAAGGTGACGCTGGCACTCGGCAAGGGCAAGAAGCTGCACGACAAGCGTGCCGACGAGAAGAAACGCGAGGACCAACGCGACATGGCGCGCGCGGTGCGCGCTCGATGATCGGAGCGGTCCTCGTCGCGCTGCAGCTCGCGTCGGCAACGCCGGCGGCGCTCACCATTCGCGCCGGCGACAGCGAGTCTGTCGTGCCGCTCGTCGAAACGAATCTGGGCGCGGCGATCTCGCTCGAGCGCCTCGCTCCTCTCGTGCCACTCACCATCACGGCGATCGGCACCGATCGCTTCTCGCTGAAGATTGCGGGCGTCGACATGGAGCTGCGCGATCAGCTTCCGTTCGCACGCGTGAGCGGCCAGGTCGTGCCGCTCGCGGCCGCGCCGTTCGTCGTCGGCGGGCACCTGCACGTGCCCTTCGAGATCGTCTCGGAGCTGCTGCCGCGAGTCGCCGCCGATCGCGTGCGCTACAACCCGGCACGCGGCGAGCTGCGCTTCGCGGGCCCGACGGCGTCCACGAGCGTCGCCCTGATTCCGGCGTCCGAGGCGGTGGCCAAGCGCGCCGCCCCGTCACGCCCGGGCACTCGCACGCGCAAGCGGCGCATCGTCGTCGACGCCGGACACGGCGGTGTCGACAACGGGATGCGCGGGCCGATCGGAGCCGCGTGGACGATCTATGAGAAGAACATCACGCTCGCGGTCGCGGAAAAGCTCGACACTGCGCTCCGTGCGCGCGGCATGGATGTGACGATGACGCGCACGCGCGATACGCTGATCGCATTGGATGATCGCGGAAAGATCGCGAACGAGGTCCACGGCGATGTCTTCGTGTCGATTCACGTGAACGCCGCGAACCTCGCCTGGCACAAGCCCGCAGAAGCCCGCGGCTACGAGACGTACTTTCTTGCCGAGGCGAAGACCGAAGATGCGAAGCGCGTCGAGCGGATGGAAAACGAATCGGTGCACTTCGAGACGAATTCATCGAGCGAAAAGGATGATCCGCTCACGTTCATCAAGCTCGACATGGCGCAGAACGAGCATCTGCGCGAGTCGAGCGAGCTCGCGGAAATGATCCAGCAGCATCTCGGGACCATGGAGCCGGGGCCGAGCCGCGGCGTGAAGCAGGCGGGATTCCGCGTGCTCGTGACCGCGTACATGCCCGCCGTGCTCGTGGAGATCGGCTTCGGCACGAACGCCGAGGAGGCACGGTTCATCAACAATCCGGCGAAGCAGCGCGAGATCGCGAACGCCATTGCCGCTGCCGTCGGTGAATATCTCGATCACTACGAGCGCAGGCTCGGCAGCGCCACGCCGTGACGGACGACCTCCTCGCTGTCGACGTCGCGGGGATCCGCTTTCAGAATCCCGTCGTGCTGGCCTCTGGAACCGCTGCCTACGGCCGCGAGATCGCCGGCGTGATCGATCTCGATGCGCTCGGTGGACTCGTGACGAAGGCGGTGAGCACGAAGCCCCGGAACGGCGCACCGCCGCTGCGAGTGACTGATGTGGCGGGAGGGATGATCAATGCGATCGGCCTCGCGAATCCCGGTGTCGTCAGCGTGCGGGAGCACGATCTGCCATGGCTGGCGACGAATCTGACGCGTGCGCGCGTGCTCGTGAACGTCGTCGGAGACGTCGTCGAGGACTATGCGGCGGTGATCGGCGCGCTGCAGGGCGCCAGCGGGATCGATGGATTCGAGCTCAACGTGAGCTGCCCGAACACCAAGGCCGGCGGCGTCGAGTTCGGTGCCGATCCGCGCGCGTTGCGCGAGGTGGTGAGCTCCGCTCGTGCGGCGACGCAGCTGCCGATCTTCGTCAAGCTCAGTCCCGCGCTCGCGGACATCGGCGCCGCGGCGAAGATCGCCGTCGATGCGGGTGCGGACGCGATCACGCTCGTCAACACGCTGCCTGCGCTCGTGATCGATGTCGAGCGGCGGCGCCCGGCGCTCGGATTCGGGACCGGCGGCCTGAGTGGAGCCGCGTTGCTGCCGGTGGGCGTGCGCGCGACGTGGCTCGTGCACCGCGCGGTCGATGTCCCGATCATGGGCGTGGGCGGCATCTCGCGCGGCACGGATGCCGTGCAGTATCTTCTCGCTGGCGCCTCGCTCGTCGGAATGGGAACGGCAGCGCTGCGCGATCCCCGCGCGCCGGAGCGCGTGGTGCGCGAGCTCGAGTCGTGGTGCCGAGCTCACGACGTGCGGGCAGTGCGAGACCTGACGGGCACTTTGGAGTGGACGCGATGACGGCACGCGCGATCGTTGCGCTCGACGTTCCGAACGCGGCGGAGGCGGACTCGCTGCTCGAGAGTCTGGGCCCGACCGCGGATTTCGTAAAGGTGGGCAGCGAGCTGTTCACGGCAGAGGGGCCGCGCTTCGTGCGGCATCTGCGAGCGGAGCGGCGAGACGTCTTTCTCGATCTCAAGTGGCACGACATCCCCAACACCGTGCGCAACGCAGCCCGGATCGCGGCGACGCTCGATGTGCGCCTGGTGACGGTGCACGCATCGGGTGGGCGCGCGATGCTCGAAGCGGCAGTGGAAGGAGCAGGGCATGCGTGCGGTGTGCTCGCCGTCACGGTGCTCACGTCGCTCGACCCAGCGTCGCTGAGCGAGGCCAGCGGCCACACGATCGCCCGCATGGAGGATGAGGTGCTGCGTTTGGCGGATCTGGCGCGGCAGACCGGGGCGCACGGGGTCGTCTGCAGTGGCGCCGAAGCCGCGGCGGTGCGCGCCGAGTACGGAAACACCCTGCGGATCCTCGTCCCGGGGATTCGCCTGTCGGGGGGCGCGAGACACGATCAGATCCGGGTCGTGACGCCGGAGGCGGCGGTTGCCGCGGGGGCGAGCTACCTGGTGGTCGGGCGGGCGGTGACCGCGGCCACCGACCCGCGCGAGGCGCTCTCCGCGGTCAAGCGCGCGGTGGCGGCGTAGGCGTTGAGCTCACGAACACCCGAGTTCGTGCTCGACATCGACCACGTACAGCTCGCCGCGCCACAGGGCTGCGAGGCCGAGGCACGCAGGTTCTTCGGCGGGCTGCTGGGGCTCGAGGAGATCGAGAAGCCTCCTCAGCTCAGGGGTCGCGGCGGGTGCTGGTTTCGCGTGGGCGACCGCGAGCTCCACATCGGCGTCGAGCACCCCTTTCGGCCGTCTCGGAAGGCGCATCCCGCGCTTGCGGTGCGCGATATCGAGGCACTCTTCGATGTGCTCCGGCGTTCGGAAGTCGAGTGCGGATGGGACGCCGCGATAGAAGGTCGGCGGCGGTTCTTCGCGGCCGATCCGTGGGGCAACCGGCTGGAATTCACGGAGCCGTCGGAGAGGCGTCCGGACTGAGTCCCTCAACTCCTTCCCCTCGCTTGCCTTGCATGGCTAAGTCGGGTATATTGCGAGACTTGGCCGGAAATTTTGACGATACAACCGGAGTCTTTCGTGAAAGTGCGTAGCAGCGTGAAGCCTATCTGTGAGCATTGCAAAGTGGTCAAGCGGAACGGCGTGACCCGCATCATTTGCAAGCGCAACCCAAAGCACAAGCAGCGGCAGGGTTAACGAATGGCGCGAATTGCAGGAGTCGATCTCCCTCGGGACAAGAAGGTCGAGATCGGGCTCACCTACATCTTCGGGATCGGCCGCGAGCTCGCGCGTCGCATCGTCGAGAGCACCGGCGTGAGTGCCGACCTTCGCATCAAGGATCTGAACGACGCGGATGTCAACCGACTCCGTCAGGCGATCGAGAAGGACTACCGCGTTGAGGGTGCGCTGCGCACCGAGGTGGCGATGAACATCAAACGACTGATGGACATCGGCTCCTATCGGGGCATTCGCCACCGCCGCGGTCTTCCGGTTCGGGGTCAGCGTACGCACACGAACGCGCGCACCAAGAAGGGGCCGCGTCGTGCGATCGCCGGCAAGAAGAAGATCACGAAGTAATCGCGAGTACCGGATGTAACTGAATCGACGGTGCAGGGCGCGGTCCGCGCCCGCGCCTTCTCTCTCAAGCTCTCTTCACAGCGCATGGCAACTGCAAAAACCGGCTCGGCCAAGAAGTCGAAGCGCGTCGTCGATCCCGAAGGGATTGCGCACGTCAACGCGACGTTCAACAACACGATGATCACCATTACCGACATGCACGGCAACACGATCTCGTGGGCGTCCTCGGGCAAGGCGGGCTTCAAGGGCAGCAAGAAGTCCACGCCGTTCGCCGCCACGGTCGCCGCGGAGGCCTGCGCGCGCGAAGCGCTGGGCCTCGGCCTCAAGCGCGTGCACGTCCGCGTGCAGGGGCCGGGCAGCGGACGCGAGTCCGCGATTCAGGCGCTCGCCGCCGCCGGGCTGCAGGTGCGCTCGATCAAGGACGTCACGCCGATTCCGCACAACGGCTGCAGACCGCCGAAGCGTCGTCGCGTGTGATTCACGTGGAGCCGGGCTCAGTCGCCCGGCTCTTTGCAGGTGCAGGAGAAGTGCAGGCGCACCACTTGGGTCGGGACCCTAATTCCCATACGAGTTCACCGCGCATTAGGGGCGGGGTGAAGCGTCGCCGGGCACTCCGGTGAGACCGAATCGAGGATATTCAATCATGGTTCAGGCAATCGATCTTACAGGGCTGGTTCGTCCCGCCCTTGTCGAAGCGACGAAGCGGGAGGACAACCCCAACGTCGCCGAGTTCCGGATGCAGCCGCTCGAGCGCGGCTTCGGACATACGCTGGGCAACGCGATGCGTCGCCTCCTCCTCTCGTCGCTGCGCGGCTCGGGTGTGTGGGCATTCCGGATCGATGGTGTGCTGCACGAGCACCAGACGATCCCAGGCGTCGTCGAGGATGTGCATCAGATCATCGGCAATCTCAAGTCGCTCACGCTGCAGCTGGCCGATGATGTCGACGAGGCCGTGCTCCGCATCCGCAAGACGGAAGCGGGGCCCGTCACCGCCGGCGACATCGAGCAGTCGGGGGTCGTCCGCATCGGCGACCCACGGCACCACCTGTTCAC
The DNA here is from genome assembly GCA_035310785.1 of Gemmatimonadaceae bacterium. Lineage (GTDB taxonomy): Bacteria > Gemmatimonadota > Gemmatimonadetes > Gemmatimonadales > Gemmatimonadaceae > FEN-1250. The sequence goes on from DATGDQ010000193.1 coordinate 12,695, forward strand.
GCTCCAGGACGAGCGTGAGCTGAATGTCGAGCTGTACGTCAACAAGGGACGCGGCTACGTCGAGGCCGATCAGCATCCGCTGGATCGCGGCCTTCCCGTCGATCTCGTTCGCGTGGACTCGATCTACAATCCCGTGCGCCGCGCGAACTTCTCGGTGGCCGAGACGCGCGTCGGACAGCGCACCGACTACGACCGCCTGACGCTCACCGTCGAAACGAACGGCACCGTCACGCCCGAGGAAGCGGTGAGCTACGCGGCGGCACTGGCCCAGACGCACTTTCAGTTCTTCGCGAACTTCGGGTCGCACGCGCAGGGCTCGGTGTCATCGAACGGCGAGCACTCGGCCGACGGCATGCGGCTGTCGCAGCTCTTCAAGACGCCGATCGACGAGCTGGAGCTGTCCGTCCGCTCCGTGAACTCGCTCAAGAATTCGGACATCCGCACCCTCGGCGATCTCGTTCGCCAGACGGAAGCGCAGATGCTCCAGGTGAAGAACTTTGGCAAGAAGTCGCTGCAGGAGATCGCGGATCTCCTCGAGCGTGAAGGGCTGAATTTCGGGATGCGCTACGATGACGGCGCCGAGGGTGTGCGTGTGTCCGATTGGGGAACGGCTCCCAGTCGTGCCGCCGCTGCTGCGCCAGACGACGAGGAGTAGACTGCAATGCGTCACAGAAAGGCGGGACGGCAGCTCCGTCGCACGAGCGAGCAGAAGCTCGCGCTCATGCGCAGCCTCGCGAAGTCACTGATCGAGCGCGGCGCGATCGAGACGACGGAAGCGAAGGCCAAGGAGCTCCGTCCGTTCGTGGAGAAGTTGATCACCAAGGCGAAGACCGGAACGCTGCATGCGCGGCGTCTCGCGGGTCGTCACGTCCAGCATCGCGAGACCGCCGACTTGCTCTTCCAGGAGATCGGAGTCCGATTCGCGACGCGCAATGGCGGCTATACGCGCATTCTCAAGATCGGTCACCGCAAGGGTGACGGAGCCGAGATGGCGCGTATCGAGCTGATCGAGGGCTGAGTCATGGCAGGCAAGGAATGCTACGTGTGCAAGAAAGGCGTGTCCTTCGGGAACAACGTCTCGCACGCAAACAACAAGGTGCGCCGCGTCTGGAAGCCGAACCTCCAGGTCGCGCGCATTGTGATCGACGGCAAGATCACGAAGATCAAGGTGTGCACGCGCTGCCTGAGCGCGGGCAAGATCCAGCGCGCTCCGCGGGGGACGCGCGTCGCATGATCTTCCGCCCGATCCGTCTTGACGACAGGGAGCGCTTTGGCGGGCTCCCTGTTCTCATATCGGGGTGCATCTCGAGATGAAGACGGCGCTCATCACCGGCATCACCGGGCAGGACGGATCGTACCTCGCGGAGCTCCTCCTCGAGAAAGGCTACGCCGTCTACGGCATCGTGCGCCGGAGCTCGACGACGCCGTACGAGCGCATCGCGCATCTGGTGGACCGCGTCGAGCTGCTCTCCGCGGATCTGCTCGATCAGCACTCGCTCGTGGACGCGATCGCCGCGTCGCGACCAGATGAGATCTACAATCTCGCGGCGCAGAGCTTTGTACAGACCTCGTGGGCCCAGCCCGTGCTCACGGGCGAGTTCACGGCAATGGGCGTGACGCGCGTGCTCGAGGCGTTTCGCAAGGCCGCGCCGAACGCGCGTTTCTACCAGGCCAGCTCGAGCGAAATGTTCGGGCGCGTCGTCGAGACGCCGCAGACCGAAACGACGCCGTTCTATCCTCGCAGCCCGTACGGCGTCGCCAAGGTGTACGGGCATTGGATCACCGTGAACTATCGCGAGAGCTACGGCCTCTATGCCGTGTCGGGAATTCTCTTCAATCACGAGAGCCCCCGCCGCGGACTCGAGTTCGTCACGCGCAAGGTCACCGACGCGGCCGCGCGCATCAAGCTCGGACTTGCCAGCGAAGTGCGACTCGGTACGCTCGACGCACGGCGGGACTGGGGCTTTGCCGGCGACTACGTCGATGCCATGTGGCGCATGCTGCAGCTCGACGAGCCGCAGGACTTCGTGATCGGCACGGGGCACACGTGGACCGTCCAGCAGCTCTGCGAGACGGCGTTCGGCGCGGTGGGACTCGATTACCGCGACCATGTGGTGCAGGACCCGCGCTTCATTCGGCCGGCCGAGGTCGATCTGCTCGTCGCCGATCCATCCAAGGCGAAGCGCGTGCTGGGCTGGACCCCACGGGTTACCTTCCGGCAGCTCATCGAGATGATGGTCGAGGCCGATCTGACGCGACACAGGGCACGGGGCTGACGTGCGCGCGCTGGTAACCGGCGCGGCCGGGTTCGCCGGCCAATGGTTGTGTCGAGAGCTGTTGCATTCGGGGTGGGAGGTGTGGGGCACTCGTCTCGACGACGCCCTGCCGTCCGGCGCGCTCGACACGGAAGCGAGCGATGCGGTGCGCTGGTGGAACGGCGACTTGCGCGGACCGACCGCGGCGCACGAGGCCATCGCTGCAGCCGTGCCCGACGCGATCTTTCACCTCGCGGGCATTGCGCACGTGCCTTCCGCGAACGCGGATCCCGCCGCCACGCTCGAGGTCAATGTGATCGCCGCCGCGCGGCTGCTCCACGACGTGCGCACGCGGCGCTCGACGGGAACGCTCGATCCCGTTGTCCTCGTCGTGGGCAGCGGCGAGCAGTACGGTCGCCATCGCGCCGCCGAGATGCCGCTCGGGGAGGACGCCGCGCAGCAGCCCATGGGGGTGTATGCCGCATCCAAGGCTGCCCAGGAGGTGCTCGCGCTCGAGGCGCACCGCACCGGCGGCGTTCGCGTGATCGCCGTTCGCCCGTTCAATCACACAGGGCCCGGGCAATCGCCAAACTTCGTGATCCCCGCGGTCGTGCGACGTGCCGTGGCACTGCGCGGTACGATGAAATCCCTGGTGATGGGAAACACGGAGACCATTCGTGACTTTTCGCACGTGGAGGACGTGGCGCGCGCCTATGTCGCGCTCGCCGAGCGTGGCGTGCCGGGCGAGGCCTACAACATCGCCAGCGGCGTCGGCATCGACATGGCCTCACTCGCGCGCCGCATCCTTGCCCTCGCGGGCGTAGACGCGAAATTGCAGACGGATCCCGCGCTCGTTCGTCCGGCCGATGTCCCGGCGCTCGTTGGAAGCGCCGCGAAGCTGCGTGCGGCCACGGGCTGGACACCACGCCATTCGCTCGACTCCATCCTCGAAGAGCTCATCCGTGCCGCGTCGCACTGACATACAGAAGATCCTGCTGATCGGCTCGGGTCCGATCGTGATCGGGCAGGGGGCCGAGTTCGACTACTCGGGCACGCAGGCCGCGAAGGCACTGCGCGAAGAGGGGTACACGGTCGTGCTCGTGAACTCCAATCCCGCGACGATCATGACGGATCCCGAGTTCGCGGATCGGACGTATGTGGAGCCGGTGACGGCGGACGTCGTCGCGCAGGTGATCGAGCGGGAGCGCCCCGATGCGCTGCTGCCCACGATGGGCGGACAGACCGCTCTCAACGTCGCGCTGGCACTCGCGGATAGCGGAGTGCTCGAGCAGTACGGCGTAGAGCTGATCGGGGCGGATGCGCGCGCCATTCGCCTCGCCGAGGATCGCGAGCTCTTCGCCGACGCGATGCGGCGCATTGGGCAGCGTGTCGCGACTGGTGGCATCGCACGCACGTGGGACGATGCGGTCGGGCTGATCCCGATCGTCAGCTTCCCCGCGATCATTCGGCCTTCGTTCACACTCGGCGGCACCGGTGGCGGGGTGGCGTACAACCGCGACGAGTACGAGGACATGGTGCGCCGCGGCCTCGAGCTGTCGCCTACGAGTCAGGTGCTCATCGAGCGCAGCCTTCTCGGCTGGAAGGAATACGAGCTGGAGGTCATGCGCGATCACGCCGACAACGTCGTGATCGTCTGCTCGATCGAGAACATCGATCCGATGGGCGTGCACACGGGCGACTCGATCACGGTCGCCCCCGCGCTCACGCTCACCGATCGCGAGTATCAGGCGATGCGCGATGCGGCAGTGGCCATCATCCGCGAGATCGGGGTGGAGGCCGGGGGCTGCAACATCCAGTTCGCCGTGAATCCGGCGGACGGTGAGCTCCTCGTGATCGAGATGAACCCGCGCGTCTCGCGCTCCTCGGCACTCGCGTCGAAGGCGACGGGCTTTCCCATCGCGCGCATCGGGACGAAGCTCGCGGTGGGCTACCGGCTCGACGAGATCACGAACGACATCACGAAGACGACCCCCGCATCCTTCGAGCCGGTGCTCGACTACGTGGTCGTGAAGTGCCCGCGCTTCGCGTTCGAGAAGTTCGCCGCGGCCGATCCGCGGCTGACGACACAGATGAAATCCGTGGGCGAGTCGATGGCGATCGGCCGCACGTTCAAGGAAGCGTTCCAGAAAGGACTGCGCGCGCTGGAGATCGGCCGTTCGGGTTGGCACGTCGGCGCTCGGCTCGCCGATGATCGCCTCGAGGACGACACGCTCGAAACGCTGCGCGGTGCGCTTCGCCAACCGACGCCGGAGCGGATCTTCCAGGTGAAGTACGCGCTGGAGCGCGGACTTCCCGTCGACGAGATCTACGAGCTGACGAAGATCGATCGCTGGTTCCTCGACCAGATGAACGATCTGCTGGAGGCGGAGCGCCGCTATCGCACGCTTGCGGAGATCACGGCATTCGAAATGCGCGCCATGAAGCGGATGGGCTTTTCGGACGCGCAGCTCGGCGCGCTGCGCGGAGAGAGCGAGCAGAAGACGCGCGAGCATCGCTGGTCGCTTGGCGTGCGGCCGGTCTACAAGATGGTCGATACGTGCGCTGGCGAGTTCCCATCCGCCACGCCCTATCTGTACGGCTCGTACGACGAGGAGAGCGAGGCGCCGCGCTCGGGCAAGCCCTCCGTCGTGATTCTCGGGAGCGGGCCGAATCGCATTGGGCAGGGAGTCGAGTTCGACTATTGCTGCGTACGTGCCGTGCTCGCGTTGCGCGAGGCAGGCTACGAGACGATCATGGTGAACTCGAACCCCGAGACCGTCTCGACGGATTTCGACATCTCGGACAAGCTCTACTTCGAGCCGCTCACGCTCGAAGATGTGCTCGAGATCGTGCAACGCGAGCAGCCGCTCGGGGTGATCGTCCAGCTCGGCGGCCAGACGCCGATCAAGCTCACACGCGCGCTCGAGCGAGCGGGTGTGAAGATTCTCGGCACCTCTCCCGATGCGATCGACATCGCCGAGGATCGCCGGCGCTTCGACAGGGTTGCGCGCGAGCTCGGCATTCGACAGCCACCGAACGGTACCGCGACGACACTCGCCGAGGCCGAGGCGGTCGCGCTCGAGGTGGGCTATCCCGTTCTCGTGCGCCCATCGTACGTGCTCGGAGGACGCGCGATGCAGATCGTGTACGACGAGGCGTCGCTCCGCGGCTACTTCGAGACTGCGGCGCGCGTATCGGAGGACCGGCCCGTGCTGATCGATCGTTTCCTCGAGGACGCGTACGAAGTCGACGTGGACGCGATCGGTGACGGTACGAGCTACGTCATCGGCGGCGTGATGCAGCACATCGAGGACGCGGGAATCCACTCCGGAGACTCCGCGTGCGTGCTTCCTCCCTACATCATTCGCGAGGAGGATCTCGCGACGATGCGCACGCACACGCTCGCACTCGCAAAGGCGCTGGGCGTCGTCGGGCTGATCAACGTCCAGTTCGCGATTCGTGATCGGATCGTCTACGTGCTCGAGGTGAATCCGCGTGCGAGTCGCACCATCCCGTTCATCTCGAAAGCGATCGGCGTGCCCCTCGCGTCCCTCGCCGCGCGACTCATGATGGGGGAGAGCCTGGAGGATGTGGGTTTGAGCGCGGAGATCGTCCCGCCGTACGTGTCGGTGAAGGAGGCGGTGTTCCCGTTCAACAAGTTCCGTGGCGCGGATCCCGTGCTCGGTCCGGAGATGCGATCGACGGGCGAGGTGATGGGCATATCGGAAAGCTTCGGGAGCGCGTTCGCGAAGGCCCAGCTCGCGGCGGACAACGGCCTCCCGCTCAGCGGTGCGATCCTCGTCACCGTGAACGACTCGGACAAGGCGCACGTGGCGCCGATCGTGCGCCGCTTTCAGGACATGGGCTTCAAGGTGCTCGCGACGCCGGGCACCGCGAAATTCCTTCGGGCGCGCGGGATCGCGGCGGAGACCGTGTTCAAGGTGCACGAGGGCCGCCCGAATGGTGTCGACCTCATCGTGAACGGACAGGTGCAGCTCCTCATCAACACGCCACTCGGCAAACACTCGCAGACCGACGACTACACGATGCGTCAGGCGGCCGTGGCGCACCGCATCCCGTACACCACCACGATGTCGGCGGCGAGCGCCGCGTGCGACGCGATTCTTTCGCTCCGTTTTCGGTCACCCGAGGTGCGCTCCCTGCAGGAGTGGCACCAGGTGACCCGCGCCGCCACGCTCCGTGCGCGACGCGAAGT
>DATGDQ010000194.1:0-1757 GCA_035310785.1 Gemmatimonadaceae bacterium
CCACGCGAAATGGTGTCTCGCGCACCACCAGGAGAATTTCGCATACACGCACTTCCGCGAAATCTGCGAGATCATGCAGGCCTACGACATCTCGTTCTCTCTTGGCGACGGCCTGCGCCCCGGATCGATCGCCGACGCGAACGATGCGGCGCAGTTCGCGGAGCTCGACACGCTCGGCGAGCTCACGAAGCGCGCGTGGGAGTTCGACGTGCAGGTGATGGTCGAGGGACCCGGGCACATCCCGATGCACCAGATCGAGATGAACGTCCGTCGACAGAAGGAAGTGTGTCACGAGGCGCCGTTCTATACTCTCGGCCCGCTCGTAACTGACATCGCGCCCGCGTACGATCACATCACGAGCGCGATCGGCGCCGCGATGATCGGCTGGTACGGCGCCGACATGCTCTGCTACGTCACGCCGAAGGAACACCTCGGCCTTCCGAACGCGGAGGATGTGCGTCAGGGCGTGATCGCGTACAAGATCGCGGCGCACGCGGCGGATATAGCGCGCGGTCGCCCGCACGCCACCGATCGCGACGACGCGCTCTCACGCGCGCGCTACGCCTTCGACTGGAACGAGCAGTTCCGTCTCTCGCTCGATCCCGAGCGCGCACGCGAATACCACGACGAGACGCTGCCGGCCGAGTACTTCAAGAGCGCGGAGTTCTGCGCGATGTGCGGTCCGAAGTTCTGCTCGATGCACCACTCGCGCACGATCGACGACGGGATAGCGCAGCTCGCGAAGGAGATGGCGGAGAAGAACTCGGTGAGCGAACCGGCGCCGACGCAGTCCTCGGCGCCCGATCACTCATACTCGGAACGCGAGCGCGTAAGCGCCTCCACCGCGGGCGACGACTGAACGTTCGTCTCACAGTGGCAGGTAACGTCGTGTAGAGCTCGCGCACGCACGCCGAAGACGAACTGGCCGCGTTGGCTTCGTAAGAGGCCGAGTCAATCGACGTCGACATCACTCGGCTTGCGAAAACCCGTGGCCGATGCGATATGAACCGTTTCGAGGTAATCTCTCGCCCCATCATCAACCTCCTCACAGGAGGGGTTGCGATGATCTCGACTCGCCCGCTCGACATCACCCACTCTGTCGCCGCTGTGTGCCTCCTGATGTTCATGGCCGTCCCCGCCGCACGAGCACAGAGCCACACGCCGGCGTCGGCAGCTGGCCCGTCCCGACCAGCGGACGAACACCTTGGGCCGCTCGTTCGGTGGCATCTGGAGAAGAAGACGGACGAGTTGAGCGGTGAATCCTCGATTCAGCCGACCGGCCTGAAATTCGTTGCCGGAGCGAACGGAAAGCTGCAGGGGCTGGTGAGGGCCACGGCCTACTGCAGTCGCAATGGCGTGAGCGTATTCTTCCTGGCGGACGTCAGCGCGGGGGATCCCAAACCCAGCTTCCCCTGGTACAGCGATGACTCACGTGGCGGCGATGAACAGATCGCAGACGTGCGCCTCCGCGTGGACGACCGCGCGGTTCACGTCGCCCAGGGATTTCCGGACGTCGAGGGGCACCAGGTGTACACCAACACGCTGGGATTGCTGTTTTACGAGCCTCACACCGCCGAGCGCGCCGTCAATGACCAGAGGGAAAGGGTGACGACGGGCGTTCCGGCTCTGGATGGCCTCGTGGGCGGGATCGCCAAGCAGGCTGCGGAGAACAACGCGCAGACGTGGCAAAGCAACGCTGCCGGCCCTCTGAGCGACCTCGTAAACGCACGCAGCATTCGCGTCGAGCTGCCGGTCAC